>JACCSV010000237.1 GCA_013812805.1 Sphingomonas sp.
GGTCGCGAACCTGCGGCGGTAGCGACTCCAGATAGCCGCGGGTCACCTGCAGATCATGGTGATGGGCGTTGGTCGCGTCGGGCGCGTCGACCCCGACGACCAGCACCGGCCGCGCCTCGCTGGAGCGGTTGGCGGTGCCGCGGTGGATGGTCAGCGCCGAGCGCGCTGAGATGTCGCCGCGCTGCGGCAGCTTGCGCTGGGCCCGGGCGATGTAGCGGTCCCACAGGCCGCGGTCGGGGAACATGTCGTCGCGGGCACCGGCGATGTCGTCCCACTGCGTGCCGGGCGCGATCTCGAACCCGCCATGCTCCTCACGCGTGTCGATCGCTGTGAGGTTGAAGGCGAGGCTGTTGAGCCGGCGGCCCTTGAGCGTCGCCTCGGGCGACTTGAAGTCGCGGTGCCACGGCTGGTCGGCGGCGCCGGGGAACGGGATGTCGAAGCCGATCTCGACGATCTTGTAGTCGGGGCCGAGCACGCTCCCGCACACCGCGACGAACCACGGGTGGGTGGCGATGTCGAGGAAGGCCGGGATCCGCTCGGGCTGCACCTCGACGTACCAGCGCTCGGGCCCCCGCGGCAGTGCTCCGCCCGAGATCGCTCTGGCTTCCTCGAATAGCGCCATGATGTCGCGGTACATCGCGTCGGCCCATTCGGGCGGAAAGGCGCCCTTCAGGCCGATGATCCCGTCGCCATAGAGGCCGCCCATGATCTCCGCGACGTCATATTGCTCTTGCTCTGCGATCACTTTGCCGGTCTCCGAGTCTTTCCGCCGCGAAACTATCACCTTTGGCTTGTCACGCGAGGCGCGATCAGCTTGGGAGCCGCCCAGATGCGATTTTTCTCCGACAATGCCGCTCCCGCGCACCCGGCGGTGATCGAAGCGATCGCCGCGTCCAACCGCATGGACACCGCTTACGACGGCGACGAATGGAGCGGCCGGCTCGACCGCGCCTTTTCCGACCTGTTCGAGCGCGAGGTGCGGGCGCTGTGGGTCACGACCGGGACTGCGGCCAATTGCCTGGCGCTGGCGGCGCTGTGCCCGGCGTTTGGCGGCATCGTCTGCCACAAGGACGCGCATATCGAGAATGACGAGGCCGGGGCGCCGGGCTTCTACACCCAGGGCGCCAAGCTGATGCTGGTCGGCGGCGAGGGCGCGAAAGTCTCGCCCGACGCGGTCGCCGCCGCCTGCGACCGGGTCCGCAAGGACGTCCACCAGGTGCAGCCCAAGGCGCTGTCGATCACCAACGCCACCGAATATGGCCTCGTCTATCGCGCGACGGAGGTCGGCGCACTTGGTGAGCTCGCAAAGTCGCGCGGGCTTGGCTTCCACATGGACGGCGCACGCTTCGCCAACGCCCTGGCGACGACCGGCGGCAGCCCCGCTGAGGTCACTTGGCGCGCCGGCGTCGACGCGCTCAGCTTCGGCTTCGTCAAGAACGGCGGGCTCAACGCCGAGACCTTGATCCTCTTCCGAACCGAGCTCGCCGACGAAATCGCGGTGCGCCGCAAGCGCGCCGGGCATCTGCTGTCCAAGGGCCGGATGCTCGCCGCGCAGATCCTGGCGATGCTCGAGGGCGACCTCTGGCTCGACAACGCCCGTGCAGCCAACGCGGCGGCGCAGCAGATTGCCGCGGCGGCTCCTCACCGGCTGGTCTATCCGGTCGAAGCCAACGAAATTTTCCTCAAGGCTACTCCGGAGGAAGCCGCGTCGCTGCGAGCGCAGGGTTTCGATTTCTACGACTGGGCGCCGGGCGAGATCCGGCTGGTTACCAGCTGGGACCAGTGCGGAGAGCCGATCGAGAAGCTCGCCGCCGCAATCTCGACACTGTGAACGCGAAATCGTGACGGTACGCCGCGCCGATCCGTCGATCGTCATCCCCTTCGTCATCTTCACCGTCATCTGGGGATCGACCTGGATCGTCATCCGCGACCAGCTCGGCACGGTTCCGGCGCAATGGTCGATCACCTACCGCTTCGTCATCGCCGCTCTGGCGATGGCCGCGATCACGCGCTTCAAGGGCCAAAGCTTACGCCTCCCGCTCGGCGGGATCCTCGCCGCGGCGATCCTCGGAGCGCTGCAGTTCGTCATCAACTTCAACGCAGTCTATTTCGCCGAGCACCACATCACCTCTGGTTTGGTGGCGACGGTATTCGCGCTGCTTCTGATCCCCAACAGCCTGCTTGCCTGGGCCTTCCTCGGCCAGCGGCCGAGCAGCCGCTTCGCCTGGAGCTCGCTGCTGGCGATCGCCGGCATCGTGCTTCTGTTCACCCACGAGCTGCGCGAAAATCCGGCTGAGACCGACGCGATCCTGCTCGGCATCGGCCTGACGCTGATCGGGATGCTCGGCGCGTCGGCCGCGAACGTCTTCCAGGCGCGCGAGGAAGTGCAGCGCTATCCGTTGTTCGCGATCCTGACCTGGGCGATGGCGCTCGGCGCGCTGTTCGACGGGATCATCGCGATCATCTTCGCCGGGCCGCCGGTGATCGAGACCCGCCCCGGCTACTGGCTCGGCCTTTTCTGGCTCGCCGTCTTCGCTTCGGCGCTGTCGTTCAGCCTCTACCTGCCAGTGGTGCGCAAGATCGGCCCCGGCAAAGCCGCTTATTCGAGCGCCATCGTCCCGATCATCGCTATGGGCTTTTCGACCTGGATCGAGGACTACCGCTGGACGACGCTGACCGTGCTGGGCGCGGTACTGGCGATCGGCGGAATGATCGGGGCGCTAAGCCGCTCCAGGTCGGTTGTCGCGGCGCCGGACGCCGCCTAAGCCGGCTGCATGGCCGATGTCCGAACGAACCCCGAAACACCACCCGCTCCTCAACATGCCGAAATCCGGCGCGAGGATTACCGCCCGCCCGACTGGCTGGTGCCCGAGATACTCCTGTCATTTGAACTCGAGACCGAGGCGACCCGGGTTCACGCCCGGCTCCGCGTCGAGCGCAACGGCAATCACGACCGGCCGCTTCGGCTCGACGGCGACGAGCTGACCCCGCTTCGGGTGAGCGTCGACGGAGCCGAAGCGCAATGGCGGATGGACGGCGCGGCGCTGGTCATCGATATCCCCGGTGACGCTGCCGAGGTCGAGACCGAGGTCGAACTCCGCCCCGCCGCCAACAGCAAGCTGATGGGCCTTTACGCGTCGAACGGCATGCTCTGCACTCAGTGCGAGGCCGAGGGCTTCCGGCGGATCACCTTCTTCCCCGATCGGCCTGACGTGCTCAGCCGCTACCGCGTGCGGATGGAGGGCGATGCGGCCCGCTTTCCGATCCTTCTGACCAACGGCAATCCGCTGGCGTCAGGCGACGCCGGCGATGGACGCCACTGGGCGGAGTGGGAGGACCCGTTCCCCAAGCCGTCTTATCTGTTCGCGCTGGTCGCCGGTGATCTCAAGGCCAACAGCGACAGCTTCACGACGTGTGGCGGCCGCAAGGTCGAGCTCAACATCTGGGTCCGTGAAGCCGATTTGCCGAAGACCTCCCACGCGATGGAGAGCCTCAAGCAAGCGATGGCGTGGGACGAGGAGGTGTACGGTCGCGAATATGACCTCGACCTGTTCAACATCGTCGCGGTGTCGGATTTCAACATGGGGGCGATGGAGAACAAGGGGCTCAACGTCTTCAACTCGCGCTACATCCTCGCCGATCCCGAGACCGCGACCGACGCCGATTTCGACGCCATCGCCGCGGTGGTGGCGCACGAATATTTCCACAATTGGTCGGGCAACCGGGTCACCTGCCGCGACTGGTTCCAGCTCAGCCTGAAGGAAGGCTTCACGGTGTTTCGCGACCAGGGGTTCTCGGCCGACATTGGCAGCGCCGCGGTCAAGCGCATCGAGGACGTGAAGATGCTTCGTGCCGCGCAATTCCCCGAGGACCAGGGCCCGCTCGCGCATCCGGTTCGGCCCGACAGCTATATCGAGATCTCCAACTTCTACACCGCGACCGTCTACAACAAGGGCGCCGAGCTGATCCGGATGATGCGGACCATCCTCGGGCCGGAGAAGTTTCGCGCCGGCACCGACCTCTATTTCGAGCGGCACGACGGCGAGGCGGCGACCTGCGACGATTTCGTGCGCGCGCTGGAGGATGCAAGCGGCGAAGACCTGTCGCACTTCAAGCTCTGGTACTCGCAGGCCGGGACGCCGAAGGTTCGCGCCCGGCTGGAGCATGATCCCGGCAGCGGCCAGGCTTTGCTGCATCTGTCGCAAGCGGTGCCGCCGACGCCCGGCCAGCCGGTCAAGAAACCGATGCCGATCCCGCTGAAGACGGCGCTGATCGGCGAGGCGAGCGGGTCGGAGATCGCGCCCGAGCGGGTGATCCTGCTCGACTCGGCCGAGCAGGCGGTCAGCTTCGACGACGTCGCCGAAAAGCCGCTGCTGTCGATCAACCGCGGCTTCTCGGCGCCGGTGATTGTCGATGTCGAACGCGGTTCAGGCGAGCTCGAGAAACTGGCGCAGAGCGACACCGACCCCTTCGCCCGTTACGAAGCGATGCAGGAGCTGATGCTGCGGATCCTCATCGCCGACACCAGCGGCGAGGCGGCCGACCCCACGCCTTTGGTCGAGGCGGTCGCCAACACGCTGAAGTCCAATTCGCTCGACCCGGCGCTCAAGGCCGAGGCGATCCTGCTGCCGAGCGAAGCGATCGTCGGCGACCGCATGGAGCTGGTTGACCCCGACTCGATTCACGCCGCTCGCGACAAGCTGCGCGCCGTCCTCGGGGCAGCGCTGCGCGACGACCTGCTCGCCCACTACGGTGCGCAGGGACCGCGGGGCGACGACCTCTCATCGACGGCCAAGGGCACTCGCAAGCTTCGCCTGGTGACGCTCGGGCTGATCGCCGCTGCCGACCAGAAGCACGGCGCCGCACTGGCCAAGCGGCAGTTCGACGCCGCCGACAACATGACCGACCGGCAGGGCGCGCTTGGCGTGCTGGTGTCGCTCGACCGACCCGAACGGCAAGCTGCGCTCGACGCCTTTTACGAACGGTTCAGGGACGACCAGCTGGTGCTCGACAAATGGTTCGGGCTGCAGGCCGCGGCCCAGCGGCGCGAAACGATCGACGAGGTCGAGCGGCTAGCGAAGCACCCGGATTTCACCATCGCCAACCCCAACCGCCTGCGCTCGCTGACCGGGAGCTTCGCGGTCAACCAGTGGCTGTTCCATTCGGCTGACGGGCGCGGCTACCGCTTCCTTGCCGACATGATCCTGGCGGCCGAGAAACTGAACCCCCAGGTCGCCGCGCGGCTGGTGCCGCCGTTCGGCCGCTGGCGGCGGTTCGGTGAAAAGCGGGCGGCGCTGATGCGTGCGGAGTTGGAGCGGATCGTTGCTACGGCAGGACTCTCGAAGGATGTTTTCGAACAGGCATCGAAGAGCCTGTCCTGAGCCTGTCGAAGGGCCTGTCCTGAGCCTGTCGACGGATCGCTGGCCTAACCGCCCACCCACTGCGCGACCTGGATCGCGACCTGGTTGGCAGCCGCGTTGAGCGCTGGAGCGACCGTTGCCGCGGTCCCGTCGGCCGGCAGCTCGGCGCGGAAGCTGCGGGTCTGGACGCTGGCGCCGCCATTTGAGGCGAGCGCGGCATCGTAGCGTACCACGGCAACCCCGCGCTGGGCATCGAAGCCGAACTGCTGGAGCTGGCCGCTGACGCTGATCCCGGGGTCGAGACCGGCCTGCTGCGGGTCGAGGACCACCCGCCCGGTGGTACGGCGCATGGTCTCGGACACCAGGTTCTGGAACAGCCGGTCGGGCGTATCGACCCACTGCAGGTCTTCAACGTAAGCGACCTGCACGGCATTGACTTGCACCGGTACGCGGGTGGTGCGCAATTCCTTGGAAACCACCGGCACCCGCACCGTCACCGCGCTCCCGGCGGCGGCCTGGCGGGTCACCGCGCCAGTGACCGGCACCGACGGCGTCAGGTCGTAAAGGACCGTCGGCACCTTGCCGCCGCCCAGCAGCCCGCCAAGCGAACATCCGGCCAGCGACGCGGCCAGCGCGATCGGTCCTGCGAAACGCAACAGCGGTGTCATTGCCTCTTCCTCGGTTTGTAGTCGGGCAGTTGCTCC
>JACCSV010000263.1 GCA_013812805.1 Sphingomonas sp.
GCGTAGAAACCGGCGACTTCGTACGCGGCGCCCATGCTTGAAGCCGCTGCAGCCTGGGCGCGGGCCTCGCTCGCCGGCAACGCAAATGGCGCCGCTGCAATCAATGCTGCTGCAACGGCGCCATTCAATTGTGGAAGGCAGCGCACCGGCCAAGGGCCGGTGCGCCTGGTACGCATACTCGTCACGTCAGGGTCACTCGCGTTAGCCGCGCTCGCCCGCACGCGGAGCCGAATAAACCGGGGCAGTCGTCGTCGCCGGGCCGCCCTGGTAATATTGGCCGTTGTACATGTAGCCGTCGACCTGGCCGTCGTTGTTGCTGTCGGTCCAGACCGCGCCGGCAAGACCGCCGACCGCAGCACCGATCACCGCGCCCTGAAGGATGCTGACGCCCGGGATAATCGCCCCGGCGACCGCTCCGAGGCCGGCGCCGATGCCGGCACCGGTCGCAACGCGGCCCAGCGTCGGGTCATAGCCCTGTGGCGTGCCCGCGTAATATTGGCCGTTCTGGGTGTAGCCGTCGACGTAACCGTCGTTGTTCTGGTCGGTCCACAGAGCGCCCGAAATGCCGCCGATCGCCGCGCCGGCAAGCGCGCCTTCGGCAACGCTGACGCCCGGAATGACGGCGCCGATGGCGGCTCCGCCAAGCCCGCCGATGCCGGCGTTACGCGCCATGTTGGGGTTGGACGCGCAGGCGCCGAGCGACACCGAACCGGCCAGCATGATGGCCATAATTGACTTTTTCACAGTCATTCTCCCGATTGTTGATTCTGCCGGACAAGCCCCTGCCCCAGTCCCATGGCGAAGTGCATGTCTCGGCTCGAAAACGAGGCAGGGGTGATATCGTTCCGGCTTCGCGACAATGGCCGTTTTCTGTCTTGGCGGGCACCGCCACGATCGCGTATTTGTCAGTTCGCGATGACGGATTCTCGGAAAGCGACGATCTTCCACAACCCGATGTGCGGCACGTCGCGGAAAACGCTCGATATTCTCCGCGACGAGGGCTTCGACGTCGAGGTTCGCGAATATCTTCGCGATCCGCCCGGCCGAGCCGAGCTCGCGGCGATCTACGAGCGCGCCGGACTATCCCCGCGCCAGGGACTGCGCGCCAAGGAACCGCTGGCCGCCGAACTGGGTCTGACCGGCGATAACGTCGACGACGACGTGATCCTCGATGCGATGGTCGAGCACCCGATCCTGATCAACCGCCCGCTGGTCATCACCGCCAGGGGCGCGCGGCTGTGCCGGCCGCAAGGGACGGTGCGCGAAATCCTCTAGCGCTGTACGATCGCCGGATGACGACCCTCGACCCGCGCCTTTTGCTCCAGGGCTATGCGATGGGCATCTTTCCGATGGCCGAGAGCCGCGACGCGCCGGAATTGTTCTGGGTCGAGCCGCGGGAACGCGCGATCATCCCGCTCGACGGCTTCCATCTGTCGCGCTCGCTTGCCCGGACCCTTCGCTCGGAGCGCTTCACCGTCACTCTCGACCAGGATTTCGCCGGGGTCATCGCCGCTTGCGCCGACCGGCCGGAGACCTGGATCAATGCCGACATCGAACGCGCGATGCTCGCCCTTTACGGCCTCGGCCACGCCCATTCGGTCGAGGTGTGGAGCGGGGCCGACCTGGTTGGCGGCATTTACGGGGTCAAGCTCGGCCGCGCCTTCTTCGGCGAAAGCATGTTCAGCCGCCGCACCGACGCCTCCAAGGTCGCGCTCGCCTGGCTGGTCGCCCGCCTCAGGGCCGGCGGCTATACGTTGCTCGACTGCCAGTTCCTCACCGATCACCTCGCGTCGCTTGGGGCGGTGGCGATGCCTCGCGACGATTATGTGGCGTTGTTGACCGCGGCGCTCGGCGGCGGCGGTGATGGCGCGGCAGCCGCCGGCGGGCGTGGCCGTGACCGGGTCGAAGCTCTCGGCGGAGCCGCGCCCGAATTCCTCGCGCTCGACCGGTTGCTCGAAGCTTCGTCCGGTGACTCCGGCACCATTACCCCGCCCGGAAAGCTCATCGCGCAGCTCTTGGGCCAGACGTCGTAGACGGGGTGCTCGACGACGTTGAGCGACGGCGTTTCCTTGTAGAGCCACCCCGAAAACACCCGCGCCCATTGTTCGTCCGGCCGCTGCACGTCGAGCTGGACGAAGGCGCCGGTCAGCTTCTCATTCTCCCACGGCGCCGCCGTCTCGCAGGCGCGCAAGCGGACGATCGCGTCCTTGACCCGAACCGACTGACCCGGCTTCATCCTCAGGTTGCGGACGATTCCATTGCGCTTGTTGAGCAGCCCCAGCACCGCCACCCGCTCGGCCATCGGCGTTACTCCGGCGGCGGGACCGGTCTGGCCGCGCTGCGGCTGCTGGGCCTGGGGACGTCGCTGCTGCTGCTCGGCAGGCTGGTCGCGATCGCACCCGGCAAGCGCCAGCGCCGCCGCCATGACCAGGGCCGGGCGCATGCTTATTCCGGGGTCCAGGGCAAATAGTCGCCGGTCGCCGCCGGACGCACCTTGCCGCTGCCGAGCGCTCCGTCGGGCCGGAACGCGGCCATGGTCCCGGTGAGGTTGGCCTCGGCCGTCTTCTCGAACGCCCGCCGCGCCGGCAGCGCCTTGTCGGGAAGGTCGGCGATCGTGCCCTTGAGCCACATCTGCCATTCGGGCGGGACCCGGCTGCCGTCGTTGGCGCCTTCGTAGATCACCCAGCGCCGGGCGGAGTCCTTCTTGTGTTCGTAATAGATGTTGCCGGAATCGTCGCGGCCGACTTCGCGCCCGCGGCGCGAGGTGAACAGTTTGGTTCCCCACGTCGCACCGTTCCACCAGGTGAAGGTTCTCGACCAAAATCCCATCGCCGCGCATTGCCGCTTCGATCGGTGGAGTGCAAGCCGCAGCCAAAGGCCAAGGCTGGTGGAGGGGCCAGCCGCCGAAACGACGTGCCCCTCCCCTGCATCTATCAGCCAGCGCTTTTCAAAGTCCGAAGAAGTCAGCGTTGGTGAGCGCGGCGCCCGCGGTGACTTGCGCGAACAACACCGATGCGCCAGCGCCGCTGCCGTCGGCGTCGTAAAAGATGTTGCCGGTCGCCGAATCGTAGATGATGCGGTCGTCGGCATCGGCTGCCGCCGTGCCCGAGTGGAAAGCTCCGACTGCAAGCTCGCCGGGGCCGACGGCGCCGAACACCGCCATGTCGAGATAGATCGTATCGTCGGGCACGGCGAAGTCGAGGATCTGGTCGACATTCGTTTTCGAGTGGGGCTCGGTGTCGAAGATAAACCCGTCGGCGCCTGCACCGCCGATAAGCCGGTCGTTGCCAAGACCGCCGTAAATAGTGTCGTCACCGTCGCCGCCGGATACTTTGTCCCTGCCGCCTTCGCCGCGAAGGGTGTTTGCTGCGCCGTTACCGACGATCCCGTTGTTGAGCGCGTTGCCGGTCCCGTTGGCAGCGGATCCGGTCAGGACGAGCCGGTCGACATCGTCACCCAGCGTGTAGCTCACCGAGGATTTGACCAAATCGTTACCCTGCCCGGGAAGCTCGTTGACGATGTCGCCAATGTCATCGACGAAATAGGTATCGTTGCCGATGCCACCGACCATGGTGTCGGCGCTGGCGCCACCATTTAACGTGTCGTTCCCGTCACCGCCGGTCAGTGTGTTGGCGGCGCTGTTGCCGACGATCACGTTTGCAGATGCGTTGCCGGTTCCGTCGATCGCGCTGGAGCCGGTCAGCGTCAGCCGCTCGACATTCTCGGTCAGCGTATAAGTGATGCTGGACTCGACGCGATCGGCGGTGCCTTCGTTGAGGAGCTCGATGACGACGTCGCCGGCGTCGTCGACATAATAGGTATCCTTGCCGGTGCCGCCGGTCATCGTGTCGGCGCCGGTGCCGCCGCGCAGGCGATCCGCGCCCGCGCCGCCGACAAGCGTGTCGTCGCCGCCGCGGCCGGACAGCCAGTTGTTCGACGCATTGCCGGTGATTGTGTCGGCGAATTCGGAGCCCGAGACATCCTCGATGCTCGACAGCGTATCGATGCCGGCCCCGACGGTATCCTGCGGAGTTGCCAGCGACAGATCGACGGTCACCCCGGCAGCGGCCAGGGTGTAGACCGCACCGTCAACACCGGCGCCGCCGTTCAGCGTATCGTCGCCTTCGCGTCCGTCGAGCTTGTCGTTGCCGTCGCCGCCGTTGAGGGTGTCGTTGCCGCCGCCGCCGACGATATAATCGTCGCCGCCATACCCGTTGAAGGTCTCGTCAGCGCTTGAGCCGCTGAGAAAGTCATCGCCCGGCGTGCCTTCGGTGCTGTAGACGTTCAGTTGGTAAGTTCCGGTGACCAGACCCGCAAACCCGCCGACGTCGACATAGTAAGTGCCCGCGGCGGTAGCGGTGAACTCGATCTGCGAATTCAAACCGGCGAAGTCATCGTTGAAGGCGACCTCGGTGCCACTCGCATCGCGCAGACGTAGAACCGGGTTCGCCAGCGGCGCGTCGCCGGTACCCGCAAGCGTGATGATGACGGTCTGGCCGGCACCGAGTTCCAGTCGAACCCAATCACGATCGCCCGTGACCTCGAGCGAATCGATCAAAGTGCTGCCTACGTAGAGTTCGGTCGTGGTCGTGCTGTCGCCTGGAATGTCAGCCATTGCTTTGGTCCCCCATGCTCGGACGACTTCAGAAAACCTGAAGCCCATCGAGCGGGGCTGCTGTCCGCTCATTGCGCGCAGCGGTCAATAGGCTAGCTAATTGAAATTAAACCCGTTTTAGGCTTTTCACTAACCAATTCGGACCTTTGAGCTGCGGGGATCGGTAGCGGAGTTTCGGTAACCGAACGGTTAACGTGCAAAGGTCGGCTGCGCTGCTGCGTAGGCAGGAGCCGCATCGGTCGAACTAGCTGTGGAGTGGTGGGGCGGCGACGTGTGCCGGATCGGTCAATCGCAAACCGAAGCCGAAGGCAGAGTCTGGAAGAGGACCAGCGCCAACACGACGGCCCCGCATCCGCGTCTAACCGACCAGCGGCCGGCGCCTAGATATAGACGAAGTCGACGTTGGTGAGCGCGGTCCCCGCGGTCACCTGCGCGAACAGCACTGAGGCGCCAGCGCCGCTTCCGTCAGCATCGTAATAGATGTTGCCGGTCGCGCTATCGTAGATGATGCGGTCGTCCGCGTCGGCCGCAGCTGTGCCCTCGTGGAAAGCCCCAGATGCAAGCGGTCCGGCGAGGCTCTCGTTGAAGACCGACCTGGAAAGATAGATCGTATCATCCGCCACGGAAAAATCGGTGATCCGGTCGACGTTGGTTCTCTGGTCGAGTTCACTGTTGAAGACAAAACCGTCCTCGCCTGCACCGCCCGTCAGCCGGTCGTTGCCGAGGCCGCCATAAAGCATGTCATTACCGTCGCCGCCCGACAATTTGT
>JACCSV010000247.1 GCA_013812805.1 Sphingomonas sp.
CGCAACGAGCTGATGAACAGCCGGATGAGCGGGTCGGAAGAAGCGCTGGCGACGATCGCGCTGGCACGGCTGAATGGCGCGGCCGCGCTCGACGTGCTGATCGGCGGTTATGGGATGGGATTCACGTTGCGCGCCGCGCTGGAGGCGCTGTCCGCCCAGGCGTCGGTGACCGTTGCCGAAATCGTGCCTGAGATCATCGCCTGGGCTCGGGGCCCGATGGCCGAGCTCAGCGCCGGCTGCCTCGACGACCCGCGCGTGAGCATCGCCGAGCGCGACGTTGCAGCGGTGATCGGCGAGGCGCGCGGCGCGTGGGACGCGATCCTGCTGGACGTCGACAACGGCCCGGATGCGCTGAGCCGGCCCGCCAACGACCGGCTCTATTCCAGCGAGGGATTGGCGCGCGCGAAGGCGGCGCTGAAGCCGGGTGGGGTGCTGGCGATCTGGTCATCGGCACCGGATGCCGCCTTCGCTCGGCGGCTCAAGGGGAGCGGCTTCGCGGTCGAGGAAGTGGCGGTGCGGGCGCGAAGCAACGGCAAGGGCGCCCGCCACACGATCTGGCTCGCCCGCGTCTGAACCGCTGCGGCTTCTGGATATTCGCGACGGCTGCACCTAGATTGGGGTCGCATTTGAGTGGGACGAGCATGTGTTTTCCGGGCTGATCGAATATCTGGATTCGGTGAAGGAGCGGGACCCCGCGGCGCGCTCGCGCTGGGAGGTGCTGACCTATCCCGGCGCGTGGGCGCTGGTATTCCACCGCCCGGCGCACTGGCTGTACGGCGGCCGGCTGTTCTTCCTGGCGCGGCTGCTCAACCATATTTCGCGGTCGGTGACGGCGATCGACATTCATCCCGGCGCCAAGATCGGCAAGCGCTTCTTCATCGACCATGGCTTTACCGTGATCGGCGAGACCGCCGAGATCGAGGACGACGTTACCATCTATCAGAACGTCACGCTGGGCGGGACCAACCCGTCCAACGGGGTCGGCGGCAAGCGCCACCCGACGGTCAAGTCGGGCGCGGTGATCGGGTCGGGGGCGCAGGTGCTGGGGCCGATCGAGGTCGGCGAAGGCGCGCGGGTCGGCGCCAATGCGGTGGTGACCAGGGACGTTGCGGCGAACGCCACGGTGGTTGGAATTCCAGCGCGGCCGGTGCCGGTCGACAGCACTTACAGCCCCGGTTTCCTGCCCTATGGCACCGTCTGCGGCGAGGATTGCGACCCGGTGCGGGTGCGGATCGGCGAGCTCGAGCGCGAGATCGAGGTGCTTCGCGGCGAGCTTCGGGCGATGAAGGCGCCGCCGGTCGAGGCTGCCAAGGCGAAAAGCGCTTGAGCGTAGTCTCGCCGTTCCCGGCACCCCGGGACCGTAATTCAATCACTTTTTTCGACCGGCGCGAGCTGATGCGGATCATGGACCTGTACGGGCGCATGGTGTCCGCCGGGCACTGGCGCGATTATGCGATCGGGCATCATCCCGACCATGCGGTGTTCGCGGCGTTCCGGCGGACCGCGGAGCGGCCGGAGGTGCGAATCGAGAAACGGCCGCAGCTGCGGATGAAGCAGGGGATGTACGCGCTGGTCAGCGAGCATGGCGACGTGCTGAAGCGGGGCCAGGAACTTGGCGGCGTCCTGGCCCCGCTGGAGCGTCGGCTTATGCGGCTGGTTGGCTAACCAGACCGGCGCGGTCGATTACCGGCAGGCGGGCGCGAAGCCCTTCCGGAAGTGGGCGGACGACGGCCTGGCGGGCCTGGTGCCAGAAGGCCGAGAGCAGCAGCAGCGCCGAGCCGATCACGAGAGCGGTGAGCGCGACATTGAGCTCGACGGCGCCGAACTGCTCGAACATCCGGTTGAGCGCGAACAGAACGTACGCGAGGGCGGAGACGAGCAAAGCGCGGCGGTCGATGGCGAGCGCGGTGATGCCGATCGCGACGTAGAGCAGGATCACCACCAGCCCTTCGAGGATCGTCGCGTTGCCGTCGTTGAGGCCGAGCAGAGTGAAGACCGGGTGGACGATCATCGGCGCGGCCAGCAGGTGGAGCCAGAAAGCGACGTCGGCGCGGCGGGTGATGCGGGCGCGGTCGGAGCTGTCCCACCACATCGCGAACAGGAAGGTGGCGATGCCCAGCAGCAGCACGAAGCCGAGGATCGCATTTTCGGCATTGTCGAGGCGATCGCCCAGCGCCGCAACCAGCAGCCCGACCGCAAGCGCGGCGACGGCGGCAGCGCCGGCGGCGACGGTGATCGGCACCCGGAACCGCTTCCAGTGAAGCCAGGCGCCAGCGGTCGCGACCGCGGCTGCGGCGGCGGCGAGGATGCCGCCCAATGCCTCGTTATTCTCCAGCGTGGTGGCGCCGATCGCCATCACCAGCGCGAAGGCGGCGGCGGCGAACAGCCCGCCGACGAAGGCGAGCAGCAGCAGGATCGAAGGCAGCGCCATGCGCCGCTTGGCGGTGAAGAACAGGGCCAGTCCCCAGGCGGTCGCGGCGACCGCGGCCGGGGCGAGGAAGGAGGGGCCTTCGCCTTCGATGGCGAGCCCGAGCGAGTTGCCGAGCCACTGGCCGATCCAGCCGACGGCGACCAGCAGGATCACCGCTGCGACCGAGACGAAAATGTCGTTGAAGCCGGTGATCAGGCGGAATTGCTCCTCATCGACGGCCGGGGTCGAGCGTTGCCGCTCGGTAAAGGCGCGAAGCGCGGTCGCGGAATCGGCGCTGATCGCGCCGGCGGCAACCGCCTCGTCGAGGTCGTTGTTGCTATACATGGTTCGAGTCCCTCCTGCGGCGGAGAGAATAACGCGGGTGTGTTAGTGCGTCAATACAGCAGAGCGCCGGTGCGGATCGCGACGCCTGGCAAACGCTGGACTCGCTAGTGACGCGGGTTCAGCTTTTGCGGCGCCGAATCGCAGAAGCGCAGGAGAAAAACGTGAGCAAGGGTTTGGCACTGGTCAACGCCACAATCGAGGGCCGTTCGATCGAACTTAGGTACGCTGACAGCCGCGACCTGGACACTGCTGCGAACCTCATCCACATACGCGTTCCGATTGAGACAGATCGAGAATTATCGCTCGCGTTTCACTATCTACAAGCCCTTCACGTAGTGCGAGAAGCATTAGCCGCTGAAATTCAGACGTTGACACATATTGTAAATCAGAACGACGAAACCATGCGGCTTCACGAGATAAAAGCGAAGCGAAATCCTAGCGCGTAGTGGTCATTTCGTGTCCGACTCCCGCTTCGCTCAGCTTGCTATTTTTGTTCACTTCGGGGGAGTTGCGAGCATCCGCTTCAGCGCCGCATCGGCACGATCCTTAGTCTCCTTGTTGGAGTAGGTTCGTCTGTGGAAGGACCTGAAATGCCGCCTCAACCTCTCTCCAGAGTAAAGCCGGACGCCCGAGTTATACTGGGGCCGGACGCGCTATCATACTACCCGGAGCTCGCAGCTATTGTAATGCGAGTAATCGCCGTGTGGGCGCACATAGACGGCAATTTCGCATTGATCCTTACGAATTGCCTTCGCACCGACATCGCTACCGGTTCAGCCATGTATCAATCGCTAACTGGGGGTGACGCGAAACGCGCCGCCCTCGCCGCAGCCGCCAATCAAGCGCTTTCGCCTGACGACTTTTCCCTGTTTCAAGCCGTTCAAAAGGCGGTGAAGGCGTCTAGAGATCGTCGTAACGATTTCGCGCACAACATATGGGCGTTCTCGTCAGACATAGGTAACGCGCTCTTGCTCATGGAAGCAGCAGTAGTGATCGATCACAACGTCACCTGGCGTCAGTATATCGAAGATCACAAGAAACCGATTGAGGTGACAAACGGAACGGTCCGGCACGTGCTGCCGATTCCCCCGATATTCGATTTGGATTTTTCTAAGATTCAGGTTTTTAAAAAGCCGGACTTGGAACGTGACCTCAAAGCCGCCGAAGAGGCTGATAGACTGGTTACGCTGCTTTGGATGCTAACGCGCGAGCGTGGCGGCAACGACGCTGCGCGGACGTCGCTATTAGCTTCGCCTCAAGTTGCACCCGTCTTCTAGCAACCCAACTCCCTAGCGCGCCAGGCAACCCTACGCTTCGAGACTGAATGCTGAGCATTTTGGCTTCTTAAAATTGCCTAGCATAACCCATCTGGTAAAAAACACTTGACAGCGCGACGCTGTTTCGGTACATCTCAGGCAATTATATACTTGAGAAAGCAGACGTGAGACGTCATAACCAGACAGGTGACAGGCCGGCGCTCAGTTCCCGTTTTTCTCAGGAGGCAGGCGTTGTTGTAACTCGTCCCATGATATTGGCCGGGGTGAGCGTACTTGAAGAGTACGGACCTTTTCTGCCGGAAGAAACTTTAGCATCGATGGTTTATACCGCCATGGCGGCAGCTTCGGCGCCGATCGCCGAGGGCCCTTCTTCAGAAAAGAGCCAATAGCAACGGTAGCAAGCACGAGGTCCTGGGCCGCTGCAAGGATCGCTTCCGCTGTGAACTGATATGCTTTCGGGTTTTTATACGAGCGGGTTGTCACCACGTCAGTAACGAGCCAAATCCCTTCGTCTCCTGCTATCTCCACCGCAGTTTGGTGAGCCAACTTGTCACGGAAGCTTTCAATTAGGCCAATGTGACTGAAGAACGCCTCGTGAAATTCGAGGGCTTTTGGTGCATATTCATGCGCTTCGGCGATCCGCTTCATCGTATCACGAGCTGCCTTCATCCGCATGCTGCCATAGACGACCGCCGCCATACGGGCCGCGCGTTTGGTGTTTCGCGCTTGGGCACGGAAATGCTGCCGGAGACTGGCCGCCATTTCGTTCTCAAACTTAGCCCACTGGATGAATAGCAACCCGACGGCGCTGCAAAGCTGACCGTACTGGCTGTTAGGGTCTGGTGGGGGTACAGGAGCAACCATGTCAGAAACCGATCTAGACAAGCGAGAAGATGAGGTGCTTCGGCGGATGCTGAACACTCCGCCGACGCCGCACAAGCCTACCGGGCTAACCCCGTCCAAAACAAAGGGGACTGCCAAGCCCAAGAGCAAGGCAGCCCCCGCGTAAGTTAGCGCCCCACCCAGTTATCGTTCGCAGGACGACGCTTCCCAGTGTTTACCTCGGAAAC
>JACCSV010000269.1 GCA_013812805.1 Sphingomonas sp.
GAGGTGCCGCTCAAGATCGACGGCGGCGGCGCCTATGTGTTCGGCCCCAACGGCACCGGCTACCACAGGGCCGACGCATGACGGCGGAGCGCGACTGGCGCGGGCTGCTGTTCGTGGCGCCGTTCCTTCTGCTCTATTCGATCATCCTCATCTTTCCGCTGTTCCGCGGGATGTGGCTCAGCTTCAACCAGGTCGACCTGTTCGGCGACGGCCATTTCGTCGGCTTCGGCAATTACATACGCCTGGCGCAGGACCCGATCTTCTCGACCGCGATGATCAACACCTTCGTCGTCACGTTGATGATCGTTCCGGTGCTCACCGCGCTGGCGCTGGCGCTGGCGATCGCACTCAACAACGCGGGGCGGGGCGCGGCCTTGCTGCGCGGCATCTTCTTTTCCTCTGCCGTGCTCTCGGTGACCATCGTCACCCTGATCTGGCGCTTCGTGCTCGCCCCCGACGCCGGATTGCTCGGCGAGCTGTGGACGTCGCTCGGCTGGGCGCCGCTGGCGTTCCTCAGCGACCCGCAGCTGGTGCTTCCGGCGATCGCCGTGACCACGATCTGGTGGTCGCTTGGCCTGCCGATGCTGCTGTTCCTCGCCGGGCTGCAGCAGATTCCGCAGGACATGTACGAAGCCGCCGCGCTCGACCAGGCGAAGCCGTGGACCACCTTCTGGCGAGTGACACTGCCATCGCTCCGGCGAACGCTGGTGCTGGTGGTGATGCTGCAGACCGCGGCGCAGCTGCAGATATTCGGCCAGTCGCAACTGATGACCGGCGGCGGCCCCAGCGGCGCGTCGCGAACCGCGGTGCTGTTCTTGTTCGAAAGCGCCTTCGGCCGCTGGGAGCTCGGCTATGCGAGCGCCGCTGCGGAAGTACTATTCCTGATCATCCTCGCAATCACGCTTACCCAATATTGGGTGACCGGCCGGGCATCGGCGGCGCAAAGTGGCCGCTGACGTGCAGCGCAGCCGGCTAGGCCCCATCGGCTGGGCGGCGTTGCTGATCGGCGCGGCGATGATGCTCGCACCGCTTGTCTGGACCCTGCTGTTGTCGCTCAAGGATAATGCGGAGCTGGTCGGCGACAGCGGCGCGGCGCTGCAGGCGCCTTACACATTCGAGAATTACGCCGCGATCCTCGGCAACAACTCGACCATGCGCTGGCTGTTGAACAGCGCCATCGTCTCGCTCGGCACGACCGCGGGCGTGCTCATCCTCGCCAGCCTCGCCGGCTACGGCTTCGCGCGCCTCGAATTCCCGTTTCGCCGGACCCTGTTCGTCATCGTCCTGCTCGGCCTTGCGGTGCCAAGCCAGGCGGTGATCCTGCCGCAGCACCAATTGTTCGCCTGGGCGCAGCTGCACAACAGCTATCCGGGGCTGATCCTCCCCGGACTGGTCGCCCCGTTCAGCGTGTTCTTCATGACCACCTACATGCGCGGCATCCCGCGCGAGCTCGACGAAGCAGCGATGCTCGACGGCGCGTCGCACTGGACGATCTTCTGGAAGGTGATCCTGCCGCTCACCGTTCCCGCCCAATCGACGCTCGCGGTCTTCACTTTTCTCGGCACCTGGAACGATTATTGGTGGCCGCTGATCTCCGCGACTCGAAGCGAGATGTACACGCTGACCGTCGGCCTCGCCGCGGCGCAGATGAACTATGCGCAGACCAGCGGTCTCGGCTTCCTGATGGCGCAGGCGGTGTTCGCGTCGATCCCCATCTTCATCGTCTACATCGTCTTCCAGAAGCAGATCGTCCGGGCAATGGCCGGGACGGCGGTGAAATGAAGCGGCTACTCGCTGGATTGCTGGCAGCGCTCGCGCTCGGCAGCTGTGCACCCGAGGAGCGCCGGACGAACCTCTATCTGCAGCGCTTCTTCGGCGAGTGCACCGCCGAATATGGCGGCAAGACAGACGTCGCCAAGGCCGAGGGCGAATGCGGGATCATGACCAGCATGATCAACCGCTTCAACGCCACCAACCCCGACGTCCGGGTCGACGTCAACGTCATCGCCTGGCCCGGCTACCCGCAGCTGACCGCGCAGATGGCGGCGCGCGATCCGCCCGACCTCGTGACCATGCACACCGGCGTGATCAGCGATTATGCAAACAAGGGCCTGCTCGAGCCTGTCGGTCCCTATTTGCAGGCAGCAGGCATCGCTCCCGACAGCTTCACCGACGCGAGCCAGAAAGCGGTGACGATTGGCAACCAGATCTACGGGCTGCCGTTCGACACCCACGGCGGGCTGTTCCACGTCAACACCGCACTGTTCGAAAAAGCCGGCCTGATGCGCGGTGGCAAGCCGGTGCTGCCCACTTCGGCCGACGAGCTGATCGCGCATGCCAAGCAGTTCCAGCAGCGCACTGGCAAACCCTACCTTATCCAAAGCAACGTCGGCGACACCGCTTATGCCGCGCGCAACCTCTACACCTACATGATGGCGCAAGGCGCGGTCCTTTTTCCCGACCCCAAGCATATCGACCTGACCAACCCGGCGGCCTTTCGAGTCGCCAACTTCTTCAAGCGCATCAACGACGAGGGCCTCGGCACGCTGAACATGGACACGCCGGCTGCGATCGCGGCCTTCATGAGCGGCGAGGGCGGCATTTATCCCACCGGCACGTGGATGATCGGCTCGTTCGAGACCGAAGCGAAAACGCCGGGGCGTCCACTCTACAACAGCTATGCGGTCTTCCCCTATCCGCGGCTGTTCGGGGAGCATGTCGAATTCGTCAGCGGCCACGCCTGGGTGGTGCCCACGCGCCCGCGCACGCCCGAACAACGCAAAGCGCTCGCCCGCTTTTTCCGCTTCGTCGCCGACCACAATTATGCGTGGGCCCGAGCCGGCCACATCCCCGCGTTCGATGCCGTGCTCAACGATCCCCGGTTCAAGTCGCTTCCACATCGCGCCGA
>JACCSV010000270.1 GCA_013812805.1 Sphingomonas sp.
TCGCCAAGCGACGAGGATCCGCAGGCATCTGCCGAGCCGAAGCGCGAAAGCGGCACCTTGTTCGAGCGCATGTCGAACATCGCTCGCGGCGCCCCCAAGGCGCAGATCGAGGACAGTGAACCGCTCCCGACGTTCCGTCAGGATCCGATCGACATTCCGCGTTTTCTCAACCGGCAGAACAACAAGTAGATTTGCAGCCGCTGCGGGCGGACCCGTCTCACCGAGGCTGCGGCACGGTTCATCGCGAAGCGGCTGGTCAGAAAGCTTTGCGCAAGCTCCGATCGACGATTGGGAGCCAGATGGCGGGGAACAGCATGAAGCGCGTCCGCGTGGCGGCAGCAACTCTGGCATTGGTCGGCGCGGTCATCGCTGTCGCGCCCGGCCGTGCGGCCGCGCAGGGCGTGCCGATCTACGCGGAGACGCTGGCCGACACGCTCGCCCGGCACGTCCGGACGCTGGCTGCAAGCCCGAAGAATTTCGGAGCGCTGATCGGGGCCGGCAAAGCGGCGCTGCAAATGGGAGACGCACAGTCCGCGGCCGGCTTTTTCGGACGCGCAGGAGAGGTCAGCCCGAGCAGCCCGTTGCCGCAGATGGGGATGGGCGCAGCCCTGGTCGCGAGCGGCGATGCAAGCGATGCGCTCACCTATTTCGCCCGCGCCCAGCAGTTTGGAGCAACGGTCGCGGGGCTCGGTGCCGACCGCGGCCTGGCCTTCGACCTGCTTGGCCAGCAGGCGGTGGCCCAGAGCGATTATCGCGCTGCACTGACCGGGCCCGACAGCGATGAAGCCAGGCGCCGGCTGGCGCTGAGCCAGGCGATCAGCGGCGACCAGGCCGGCGCACTGACAACGCTGGCGCCGCTGCTCGCGAGGCGCGATCGCGGTGCAACTCGGGTCCGCTCGCTGGTTCTTGCGCTTGGCGGCGACATTGCCGGTGCGAAGGCGGCGCTCGACACCATGATCCCGGGGGCATCACGGCCGATGGAGCCGTTCTTCCACCGGCTTCGGTCGCTGACCAGCCAGCAGAAAGCGGCAGCGGTCCACCTCGGCGTGTTCCCCAATGGCGGCACGTCCGGCTACGCGTCCGCCGGGCAGCCCGCGGGTCCATCGCTCGGCCAGCCGAGTGCCGACGAACGCCTGGCCTCGATCGAACAGGTGCTGCGCGGCAAGCCGGTCCAGCGCGTTGCGGTTCCGGCTCCCGTATATGCACCACCGCCGCCGCAATATGCCCTGGCGACGCCGGTCATGGCGGCGACCAACTCGGCTGCGACCGCAAGCCTCCCGGTGACTTCCTCGACCACCAGCAAGGTCTGGCTGCAGCTCGCCAGCGGCAACAATGTCGCCGCGATGCCCGACCAGTTCCGCCGCATCAAGCGCTCGACGCGCGATCTTCTCGATGGCATCGAGGGGTATGTCGCGGAGGAGCCTAATCGCGTGCGCCTGCTGATCGGCCCGTTCAAGAACAAGTTGGATGCGAGCATTTTCGCCGAGGATCTGGGCGCACTAAGCATCGACGCGTTCAGCTGGACCAACCGGCCGGGTCAGCCGGTCAGGAAATTGCCGCTCGAATGAGGCTTGCCGCGGCGCTCGCCGCACAGCCGTCGACCTCCCGCGGCCGAGCGCATCGCGAGAGCGATTCCGGGCCGCGCGGACCGCGCGACATCTTCCAGCGCGACCGCGACCGGATCATTCACTCGATCGCCTTCCGCCGGCTTCGCCACAAGACCCAGGTGTTCGTCGCTCCCGACGGCGACCATTATCGAGTGCGCCTGACCCACAGCCTGGAAGTCGCGCAGATCGGCCGGACGATGGCGCGCGCGCTCGGGCTCAACGAGGACCTCACCGAAACCCTGTGCCTTGCGCATGACCTTGGCCACCCGCCGTTCGGCCATGCCGGCGAGGATGCGCTGCAGGCGGCACTGGCCGATGCCGGCGGGTTCGATCACAACGCGCAGACGATCCGGCTGGTGACCCGGCTGGAGACGCCCTACGTCGGCTTTGACGGGCTCAACCTCAGCTGGGAGGCGCTCGAGGGCCTGGCCAAGCACAACGGGCCGGTGGGCGAGCCGGGCTGGGCGCTGGCGCAAGCCAATCGCGACTTCGACCTCGAGCTGGACAGCTGGCCGGGCCTCGAAGCGCAAGTGGCGGGAATCGCCGACGACATCGCCTATGACAATCACGACATCGACGACGGCATCCGCGCCGGGCTGCTCCAGCTCGACGCCTTGCTGGAGGTGCCGCTGGTCAGGCGCCACTGGCAGGCGATCGAGCAGGGATCGGGCCGGCTCCCCCCCGACAAGATGCAGCGCGCGCTGGTCCGCGATCTGATCGGCACCATGGTCGGCGACGTGCTTGCCGAAACCGCTCGGCGCGTGGCGGAAAGCGGCGTTCAGTCGGCCGATGAAGCGCGTTCGGCGGGCGTCGCGCTAGCCGGCTTCTCCGGCCAACTCGCCGAAGAGGAGCGAGTGCTCAAGCGCTTCCTCTACGCCACCATGTACAATGCGCCCGAGCTGCTCACCGTGCGGGCGGAAGCAGTGCGCGTCGTCGCCGGGCTCGCCAGCGCCTATCGATCGGACCCGGCGCTGCTCCCGCCTGAGTGGCGGTCGGACGGGAGCGAGGTCGATCAGGCTCGAAGCATCGGCGACTTCATTGCCGGAATGACCGACCGCTTTGCGGTGCGCAGACACCGGGAGCTGATCGGGCCGGTCGAACTTCCCGACACGTTCTGAGCGAGTTTTGCGGAGCGCTGGACACGCGGGTGCGGCGCGGACAGAAAGGCTGATGGACAGCTACCGTCCTCAGCTGGACTCGCTTCGAGCCTTCGCAGTGGGCGCGGTGCTGCTCGCGCATTTCTGGCTGCCGCAGCTTCATTTCTCGACGTTCGGCGTCCGTCTGTTCTTTGTGCTCAGCGGATTTCTTTTGACGACAATCCTGCTCCGGGAACGGCGCGATGCGGAAGTGGTGGGGTTAAGCAAAGGCGTCCTGCTCAAGGACTTTTACGTCCGTCGAATTCTTCGCATCTGGCCGGCTTATTACGCCGCGATCGTCGGGGTGGTTCTGATGGGGTCATCCTCGGTCGAGGACACGTTCGCATGGCACGCTTTATTCGCCTCCAACATCCTCTTTTTCCAGCAGCAGCAATGGTATCCTCCGGTGACATCGCACTTGTGGACATTGTCGGTGGAGGAGCAGTTCTATCTGCTTCTGCCCATTGTTATACTGTTCCTTCCGCAAAGGCGGCTGCGGACCGTGTTTGCCGTCTGCATCGCTACCGCAATTGCCTATCGAGCAATGGTTGCGATCACCGTCACCGGCATGCTGGATTTCTATTACCTTTTGCCGGTCGCCCAGCTGGACGCGCTTGGCGGCGGCGCATTGCTTGCGCTCATCCAGCATCAGGACGGGGCGATAGATTGGAAGCGGCTGCTCAGCTGGTCCTTGCCTTTGACAGTGCTGCTTTATGTCCTCCCGTTACCGATCGGGTTCGATTTCACCGTCGCGCTCGCAATGCTGATCCTGCCGCTCGCCGCAATCGTAGCGGCGGCGAACGCCGGCGTCGGCGGCCTGGCGGGCGCAATCCTGTCGAGCCGTCCACTCGTCGCTTTGGGCCGGATCAGTTACGGGATTTATCTGTACCATCTGTTCGTCGCGATTGCGTTCAACAAGGCTGCAATTTCCCTCGGATATCCAGAACTGAGCGGCCCGCTTGCCTTCGTGCTCTTCTCGTTCCTGACGATCCTGGTTGCGGCAGCGTCGTGGTTTGTGCTCGAGCGGCCGGCGCTGTCGCTGCGGCGGCACTTCATGCGGGCGACAAAGGCGCCGGTGATTCCGGCCGCTCCGACGGCGGTCTGAGCTCATGCGGATCGCGCTCATCGGCGCCACCGGGCTGGTCGGGTCGCGTTTGGTGCCCCTCCTGCGTCACCATGACGTGCTGCTGCTTAGCCGGCGGGCACCGGGCTTCGCCGGCGTCAGGGAGAAAGTGGCGACGGCCGACGCGTGGCCGGCGATGCTCGCCGGCGAGCGGCTCGACGCGGCGGTGTCGGCGCTCGGCTCGACCTGGCGCAAAGCGGGCTCGTGGGAAGTCTTCGAGCAGGTCGACCGGCATCGGGTGGTGGATTTCGCCGAGGCTGCGCTGGCCGCGGGGGCAAGGCAGATGCTGTCCGTCTCCTCGGTCGGTGCCGACCCGCGCTCGCTAGCCGAATATCTCGCGCTCAAGGGCCGAGTCGACAACGACCTTGCAGGTCTGGCGTTCGAACGGCTCGATCTGCTCCGCCCGGGGCTTTTACGCGGCCCCCGGGGCGGGGACCGCCGGCTCAAGGAGCGGCTCGGGATCGCGCTCAGCCCGTTCACCAACCTGTTCCTGCGCGGCCGCAATGACCGCTTCGCCGCGATCGATGCAGTCGAGGTCGCCAAGGCGATCGCGGCGCTGCTCGGCGCCGGCGAAAGCGGCACCTTCGTCCACGAAAATCGCGAAATCCGCTGCCTCGCATCCTCGTGACGCGACGCGCAGGCTGCGCTAGAGGCGCCGCTCCCTGGCCTTTGGTGAACCGATTTGAGCCTGTACGCGCGATATTCCGAGCTTCTCGACGGAGTGCTCGACGAGCTTGAAGCCGAGGACGCGCTGCCGGCGGGGCTCAACCGTCGCGCCGTCGCCGTCGAGCCGCCGCGCGACGCTTTGCACGGCGATCTTGCGACCAACGCCGCGATGGTGCTCGCCAAGGCCGCGGGCTCCAATCCGCGCGCACTCGCCGGGCTGATCGCACCGAAGCTGGAGGCGCTTGCCGCAGTCACTTCCGTGGAGGTCGCCGGCCCCGGCTTCATCAACCTCCGGCTCGCGCCCGACGCCTGGCGCGACGAGCTTCGCGCGATCCTCGCGGAAGGCGACGCTTACGGCCGCTCCGCAATCGGCGAGGGCAAGAGGGTCAACGTCGAATATGTCTCGGCCAACCCGACCGGGCCGCTGCACATGGGCCACTGCCGCGGCGCGGTCGTCGGCGATGCGCTCGCCAGCGTGCTCGAAGCGACCGGCTTCGCCGTCACTCGCGAATATTACGTCAACGATGCGGGGGCTCAGGTCGATACGCTCGCCCGCTCCGCGCACCTGCGTTACCGCGAGGCGCTCGGGCAAGACATCGGCGAGATTCCGGAGGGGCTTTATCCCGGCGACTATCTGGTGCCGGTGGGGCAGGCGCTTGCCGCCGAGTTCGGCGACCGGTTCGTTGCAGCCGGCGAAAGCGACTGGCTCGACCTGTTCAAGCGCCGCACCGTTGCCGCGATGCTCGACCTCATCCGCCACGACCTTGGCCTGCTCGGCGTGCACCACGACCTGTTCGCCTCCGAATGGGAAGTCCAGGAATCGGGATCGGTCGACCGGGCGCTGAAGCTGCTCGAGGAGAAGGGGCTGGTCTACACCGGGACGCTGCCACCGCCGCGCGGCAAGACCCTCGAAGATTGGGAGCAAAAAGAGCTTTTGCTGTTCCGTTCAAGCCAGTTCGGCGACGACCAGGACCGGCCGATTAGGAAGTCCGACGGAAGCTGGACCTATTTCGCCGCCGACACCGCTTATCATCTGCAGAAGCTGGAGAAATCGGACGAGCTGATCAACATCTGGGGCGCCGATCACGCGGGGACGGTGAAGCGCACCCAATCGGCGGTGCAGGCGCTTGCCGGCCGCCCGGCATTGGACGTCAAGCTGGTGCAGATGGTGCGGCTGCTTCACGACGGCGAGCTGGTCAAGATGTCCAAGCGCTCGGGAAGCTTCGTGACGCTGGCCGAGGTGGTCGAGGAGGTCGGCAAGGACGTGGTGCGCTTCACGATGCTGACCCGCAAGAATGACGCGCAGATGGACTTCGATTTCGCCAAGGTGGTCGAAGCGTCGAAGGACAATCCGGTGTTTTACGTCCAGTATGCGCATGCGCGGATTTCGTCGCTCAAGCGCAAGGCGGCGGAAGCTGGCGTCGATCTGGATGCGCCTGCCGATCTCGGCCTGCTCGACGACGAGGAGCTGGCGCTGGTGCGGCTGGCCGCGCAATATCAGCGGACGGTGGAGGGCGCGGCGGTCGCTCACGAGCCGCACCGAATCGCCTTTTACCTATACGACCTGGCAGCCGCATTCCACGCGCTCTGGAACCGCGGTAACGACGATCCGCAGCGCCGCTTTCTGCTTGAAAACGATCCACAACTTTCTCGCGCCCGGCTGGAACTCGCGACCGGCATCGGGCAGATCATCCGCAGCGGCCTCAGCCTGATGGGGGTCGAAGCCGCCGAGGAGATGCGGTGATGGCCAGAGCGGCAGCGATCGATCCGTCCGACCGGCTTCCCTGGCTCAGCGAGCCGTCGTCCGAGGCGGCGCCGCGGCGCTCCATGCTGCCGGTGGTGCTCATTGCGGCGGCGGCGGGTGCTGCCGGGGCGGCGGGCTGGACGGTGCTGCAGCGAGCGATTGCGCCTGAAACGCCAACGCAGGTGGCGCCAGTGGAGACCGTTCGGCGGCCGTCGCCAGTAGTGGTCCGCGAACCTACCAAGCCGCCGGTCAGCGACCGCGAGACGGTCAGTCTCCCGGTGGCGCGGCCGACGCCCGCGGCCGAACCGGTGCCGGTGCCGAAGGCAAACGTCGCACCGCCCGCTCGCGAAGCATCGGCCGTGAAACCCAAGCCGAGCGCCCGCAAAGCCCGGCCGGCGAGAAAGCGCCCGACCGCGACGGCGCGCGCTCCGGCTTCGCGGGCGGCGGCACGGACCTCGACCTACGACCCGCGCGCGTGGAATTCGGGCGTCCAAGGTCGGATCATCCAGCTCGGCGCGTTCAGGACCCCGGCGCAGGCACACGGCCAGTGGAATCGGGTCTATTACCGCTATCCGCTGCTTCGGCCGCTGCCGCCCCGAGTGGTTCGCACCAGCATCCGCGGGCGCACCTATTACCGGCTTCAGCTCGGCACCTTTTCCCACGCCCATTCCGAACTGCTATGTCAGCGGCTG
>JACCSV010000271.1 GCA_013812805.1 Sphingomonas sp.
ACGTCGAACCGCAGCCCGATCATCAGCCAGAACAGGATTGCGATCATGAAGAAGAGCACGCCGACCCGGCGAACCGTCATCATTGCGGCGGCGGTCGGCGCGCCTAACAGGACAAGGTAGGGGAACATCGGCGATCCAGCGCAGGTAGAAGTGAATTGAAGCTAGGTTCGGGCGGTGAATGTTGTAAAGGCTGAGCAATGAGCGCAGCAGAGTATCGCGTCGGCCAAAGCGCTGAGTTTACGAAGACAATCACCGAGGCCGACCTGACGCTGTTCGCAGGCATCTCCGGCGACTTCAACCCGTATCATGTCGACGCTGTCACGGCCGAGGCGAGCCGGTTTGGCGGGCGCGTGGTCCATGGCATGCTCACCTCCTCTCTGATTTGCACGGTGCTGGGAATGCGGCTCCCCGGGCCTGGCACCATCCACCTCGAGCAGCAACTTCGGTTTCTCGCCCCTGTCCGGCCGGGGGATACCGTGACAGCGCGGGTGCACGTGCTCGAAGTGCTTCCGCGCAATCGCCTCCGAGTGCGCACCGAGTGCGTCCTGCAGGATGGAACAGTCGCGGTCGACGGGCTCGCACTGGTCATTGCGCCGTCGGCCTGACGCTTCTGACGAAGTCGAGCTGGGTCATTGGCAAACAGCGGCCAAGGTCGCGTTGCCGCGCGATCATCCGGATAATGTCCCGGAGAAGATCCAGCGTTGCCGGAGCGCTCGCTATGTTCTCGGGGTGCAGCCATGCATGGACCACATCCGTCTCCCCCGCTCGGTCAAGCAAGGCCTGGAAGCGTGCGCGCGTGACCCAGGCCGGCACCAGCCGGCGCAAGCCATGGCGCCAGTTGACGAAATAGCCGGCCGGAATGGCCACCGGCTCCCCTGCCTTGGGCGGGACAACGCGCTCAGGACGGCTGCGGAGGTTGAATTCGGAGGCCAGCGAGGCGACGCGGCTCATTTTCCTGCCGAGGCGAAACCCTTCCAGACCCGCAGGCGCCAACAGCTCGGTGTGGGCGACCGCATTGCGCGGGAACACGAATGTCTTGGAGTCCCGCACCGGCGACGACAGCATTCGCCAAAGCCCGAGCTCCTCGGTGAAGAAATTGCGGTCCTGTGATGTCCAGGGAACGTGGGTGACTCCATGAAGCGCCAGCTCATGGCCCGTCCGTGCGGACCCGACCGCCTCGACCGCCCAGGCGCCGTGCCAGCCCTGCCGTGATCCCTCAACCATGTCGGACAGAGCAGCGCCGAGGAATCCCGGCGAGCGCGACGCCAGTGCGTCGATCTGGGGCTTCAGGCGGGAGAACGACTCCTCCGGTTCCGCGAACAACCCGACAAAGGCGAAGGTGGCGGGCACTGAATATTCGTCGAGCAGGTCCAGGATGCTTTTGTAGGCGATGCCCAATTTCGCATCGCAAAGCCACTCATGCTCGCGCTGGCCGAGGCCGTCGGCGACTCCCCATTTGCCTTCGCAATCGAGGCTGAGGATGAACCGCACCGCCATTACAGCGCGTCCGAATCAAGATAGCTGATGTACCACGACTTCTCGTCGGTGAAATTCGGCGGCAAGCTGGTCAGCGGCTTGACCCCGAAATGCGTCTGCGACGGGCGAAACCTGGGAGGCAAGCCGATGAAGCCCGACTTGCGGTAGGCGCTGCGATTGGGGGCCGCTGCCGGACACCAGCAGAAGGCGATGTCCGTTCCGTCGGCTGCGGCCAACGCCAGCTCCTGCCGAAGCAGCCGCGCCAGAACCGCGTCATGACCGGGATTTAGCCGCATCGCTTCCATCACATAGAGAATGTCCAGGTCCCGCTTTTGCTGGCGACGGGTCACCACGAATGCCGCCAGCTTGCCACCACTGTAGGCGCCGACGCGTCTGTACGAGGTCTCCGGCGCATCCACGATCCGCCAGTTGAGCCACTGCGAATCGCGTGCTGCACCGCAGTAGAACTCGCGCGACGCCTCGGCCCAGAAGGCGTCTGCATCCGCACCGAACCGGTCGATCGGTTGCGCCTCTACAGTCCTGGGCGACGCCATCAGCGGCAGGTCGAACGCCCGCGATTTGAGACCGATACGCCGACCA
>JACCSV010000278.1 GCA_013812805.1 Sphingomonas sp.
CCGACACGGATGCCGCAATCACGGCGATCAACGAGGTCCGCCTCGACCACTATCTGGTGAAGCCGTGGGACCCGCCGGAGCAGCGTCTGTTCCCCGTGCTCGACGACATGCTGGATGACTGGACGGCTGCTCATCCGCCAGAGTTTAAGGGGATCCGGGTTATTGGCCACCGCTGGTCCCAGGAATCCCACGTCGCGAGGGATTTTCTGGCCCGAAACCAGGTTCCGTACAAGTGGATGGATCTCGCCTCGGACCCCGAAGCGGTGGAGTTGCTTGCGTTGACCGGCAAGGTCGCCAGGCTCTGCCCGGTCCTGATCTTTCCGGACGGACAGATCCTGGAACAGCCAACGACTCAGCAGATTGCGGAGAAGGCCGGCATCCGCGGTCATGCCGAGGTGCCGCTGTACGATCTCATCATCATCGGGGCGGGACCGGCCGGTCTCGCCGCGGCCGTCTACGGAGCCTCAGAAGGGCTCAGCACGCTCATCATCGAGCGAGAGGCGACGGGAGGGCAGGCCGGGCAGAGCACGCGCATCGAAAACTACTTGGGGTTCCCAAGCGGACTGTCCGGGTCTGAGTTGTCGCGCCGGGCAATGACGCAGGCCAAGCGCTTTGGCGCGGAGTTTTTGCTGACCCATGAGGTGGTCTCGATCGAGAATCACGCAGGGGTGATCGGTGTCTCCCTGAGCGACGGCAGCGAGCTGCGAGCCCACTCGGTGATTATCGCGACCGGTGTCGCCTATCGGCGGCTCGAGGTGCCGGGCGCGGATCAGCTAACAGGGCGGGGAGTCTATTACGGCGCGGCCGTTTCCGAGACATCGTCGGTGCGAGGCGAGAGCATTTTCATCATCGGCGCGGCGAACTCCGCCGGTCAGGCGGCGATCCACTTTGCCACCGTCACCCAGCGTGTGACGATGCTCGTCCGGGGCAGCGCCCTCTCGGCGAGCATGTCCCACTACCTCGCCGAGCGGATCCGGGCCACGCCGAACATCGATATCCGGTATCACTCCACCGTCGATGAGGTCCGCGGCAGCGAGCATCTCGAGCAGGTCGTCCTGCGTGATACGGAGAGTGGGGAGCGTCGGATCGAACCGGCGAGCGCGCTGTTCGTTTTCATCGGTGCGGCGCCGCGGACCGACTGGCTGGATGGCAGGATCGCGCGCGACGAGAAGGGGTTCATTCGTTCCGGGCCAGACATCCTGGTCAAGAACGGCGCCAGGGACTGGCGACCCGACCGTGATCCGTATCTCATGGAGACAAGCATCCCCGGCGTGTTCGCCGCGGGGGACGTGCGGTTGGGCTCCGGCAAACGAGTGGCGACCGCGGTCGGGGAGGGAGCGACGGCCGTGATGTCGGTCTGGCAGTATCGGGCCAGCATGGGGCTGTGATCGCGCCGCCGCATCGATTTTGGTGATGTCCCGTTGGTCTTGGGTTCGGGCTGGCATGATCTCCTCAAGCTGTCACTGTGCTGTCAACTGGCTCTGCAACCGGTTCCGAACACGCAATGGACTTCGGGCTGATCACCGCCTCCTGGCTGGCAAGCGACCCACGGCGGATGGATTCACCGACACCGATAAGCATCGAGCCGATCGAGACGCGGATGTTCATGACGAAGGCGGCAATGTGCTGATGTGGACCACCACGGGCGCGGCGAAGGTGTGGCGGGCCATTCGCGCGCAGGTAGTCCTGTTGGATTTCCTCGATGCGGAACGACATCCGGAGGCGTGCGTAGTGATGGGGATGCATGGTGGGCCATTCCTTTCAAACAACTATGATGTCCAATGGAATCGGGACGGCCCCGTTCACCGTTTCATCATCGTCCTGACCAAGTTCGTCCACATCCCGAGTCATTAGGTATTTTCGTATCGGAAGATTAGGTATCTCGTTCAGATAAGACCCTGGTCCGCCGCAATGGTGGCTGCTTCTCGCCGGCTGTCGACGCCGAGCTTGGTGAGAAGATGTTTGACGTGCGTCGAGGCAGTGTGGGGACTGATGAACAACGTCTCCGCGATCTCTTTATCGGTGCGGCGTTGCACCAACAAGCGCAATACCTCGACCTCCCGCTTTGTCAATCCGGCGAATTGGGATTTGCCATGCTCCGAGACCGCGATCCGTGCCAGCAGTCCGTCTGCTCGCGCAAGCGCCGGTATTGCGCCGAGTTGCAAGCAAATCCCGCGGGCTTCGTCGACGAGCGGGAGGATCGCGCCGCTTTCGGAAGTCGCCGTGCGCAATTCGGCGAGGGAGAGGAGGGTCAGTGCCCGTTCGAAGGGAACCTCACACGCCAGAGCGAGATCGAGGGCAGCGGTCAGATGCGCTTCGGCCGCGAGGTAATCACTGGCGAACGTTTCGATTTTGCCAAGAAGGCGATGCACGGCCAAACGCACCAGCGGCTGATCCGGCGCAGTGGCGAGGTCTAGCGCTTCGGTCGCAAGCGGTCGGGCCCGCGCCGGTTCCCCCTTAGCCTGATACCAGCGCGCCCAAACCAGCTGGCCATCAGCACTTCCGAGCACGCTTCCGCTCCAGGCGAGCCAGCGATCATGCGCCTCCAGCCAAGAATGCGCAGAGAGCAGATCGCCGGCGTCGAGGCAGAGATCGACTGCCAGGCGTTGGAGGAAGAGTCCTTCCTGGTGGATGAGGTTTCCCGGTTCCGTTGCCGGTCCGTCCGGCAGGAGGTCAGTGATCTGGGTCCAGGCTCGTTCCGCGTCTCCGCGATAGCGAGCGAGACTGGCAATCGTGGCAGTGACCGGTCGCCGGAGGTACGAGTTGCCGGGAGCAGGCAATTCGCGCAGGATTTGATCCGCTTCCTCCCACCGCCCGTCGAGCATGAGGCACCCGAGCCAGGCCAGGCGAGGAGAGACGCCCGGTCGGAGTGCACCGCCAGCCCGGCCCAGCGATGCTTCTGCCTCGGCGGCAAGACGCCGGCGAGAAGCCGGAGCAGCCGCGCCGTAGGTAAGGGCAACGTCCTGCAACTCATGGAGTAGGACAAACGCAATCAAAGCGTAATGGTTAACTACGCTGAAAACCTCGCGGCTTTGTGTCCAAACCTGCCTTGCCTCCGCGGGTCGTCCCATTGCCGCGAACGAGATGCCAAGCCCGTGGTAAGCAAAAGCAATTGCTATGCGTACTCCGCCTCTGGCGCCTGATACATTGGATAGCGTGTTCACTAGTCGCTCGGCGATAGCCACTGCATTATCGGGTTGCCCCACGGCGGCCAAGTGCCACAAATATGTGCATCGCCGAAAGTCGAGTCCCGCGGAATAAAGCCGTTCGACAACCTGCTCGTCGTCGCTTAGGTCGACCTTGGTTGTGGCCGACATCGCTTCGGTAAACCATGAACGGATTGCGGCGGATGTTCGCGCCGCATTGACCGGCATCGCTTCGAGCAGTTCGAGACTCGCCAGCATCTGCGCCACTCCCGTCTCGAATTGACCCGCATAACAGCGATGGATGCCCATCACATGCAGAACCTCGGCGGCCAGGGCGGATTCACTTGCCCGATTCGCGAGGTGGACGACTTCGTCAAGGGCATGGAGACTGGCCGCTGGATCGGAGAATCGCAAGAGGTAGGCGACGCGAAACACAAGTTCGCAGTAGGTCCGTTCCTCGCCTTCGACCCCCTTGAGCAGGGCGGCGGCGGCCCGCAGACGCTCGGATGCCGTGAGCCAGGCGTAGACGCGTTGAGCCCGGTCGCCGGCCCGCACCAGCCACTCCCAGGCTCGTGGATCGCCGGACCGTTGGAAATGCACGGCGACCGCGTCGGGATCGACCTTGGGATCCTGGGCGAGGATCTCACCCACTCG
>JACCSV010000293.1 GCA_013812805.1 Sphingomonas sp.
ACCGTCGTGGATGCCGGACGGGGCGGTAGCTAGCCCCAGCGCGCTATGATGCTTGTGCAACTCAAGGGACCTCCAACTGGTAGTTCGAGACAAAGCTGCCTTGCGGTTGGAAGTCCCATGGGGCAGCGGAAGCGCGATATATGTACGGCGACCCCGCAAGTAAAGATTTTTTCCACAGGCTATTTCGCAGGCGCGAACAGTTTGGCCCTTCTCGGGCACGGTTGAGCCAAGCATCTGAAGGGCAAAGATATTCCTAATCCATTGGTAACCATCACCGATGTCGAGGCGGCTCAGGATCGCATCGCAGGCTGCGTCGAGAGGACGCCGCTGATCGAGGCGCGGGTCGCGGGGCGTCCCGTGTGGCTAAAATGCGAGTGCCTGCAGACCGGCCGCGCGTTCAAGCTGAGGGGCGCAACGAACCGGCTGCTGCAGCTGTCAGCCGGGCAGCGGGATGCAGGGGTGGTGGCTTTCTCGTCAGGCAATCATGCGCAGGGCGTCGCCATTGCCGCCAAGCGGCTGGGAATGCCCGCGACCATCGTCATGCCTGCCGACGCGCCCAAGGTGAAAGCCGACGCAACGCGGAGCCACGGCGCCGAAGTGATCTTCTACGACCGGCGCACCGAGGATCGTGAGGCCATCGCCGGCAGACTCGCCGAGGAACGCGGTGCCGTGGTGGTGCCTAGCTTCGATGACCCGGCAATCGTCGCCGGCCAGGGGACAGTCGGGCTCGAAATCCTCGAGCAGCTCGGAAGATCGCCGGCAATGATCGTCGTTCCGACCGGCGGCGGCGGACTGGCATCGGGCATCGCGCTAGCCTGCCCCGATGCCGAGATCGTCTGTATCGAGCCCGAAGGCTGGGACGACATGCGCCGGTCGCTGGAAGGCGGCGCGATCGTCCCGGTCGAGACCGATGCCCCCGACACGTTGTGTGACGCGCTGCAGACGCCGCGGGTGTCGGCGATCACTTTCGGCATCCTGCAGGCGAGAGGGGCGAGGGTGCTGACGATCACCGATGAGGAGGCGTGCGAGGCGGTGCGGTTCGCTTGGCGCGAGCATGGGCTGGTCGTCGAGCCCGGCGGCGCTGCGGCGCTGGCGGCGCTGCTCGCCGGCAAGGTGGAGCCGCGGGAGGGGACGGTCGTCGTGCTGTCGGGAGGAAACATCGACCCGGCGCTCCACGCCCGGATCATAGGATGAGAGGCCTACGCCGCCGCGGTGCGGTAGGCGCCGGGCTCGACGTGCACCGGGCTGGAGCGCTCGACGGCGCGGGTCAGGACTTCGAGCTCGGTGGCAAGTGTCTGAAGCTCGGCGGCAAGCGCCTTGGGGTCGACATGGCCGATTCCCGCCGACGCATCGAGCAATGTTTCGAGCATCATCGCGATGCACGGCAGGATCGTCTCCTCGATCCGCTCGAACGCCTCCTCGAGGCGCGCCTGCTGCTCGTCCACCGCCATTACGCGACCATGCGGCAGGCGGGGTTAAGTCTTGGTGAAAGGGCTGTGCACCGTGCAGGGGCTTAGCGCGGTTGCGATGTCGCTTGGCGTCATCGCCGCGTTCCTGCTTGCTATCGGCGGTATACGCCTGATGCTTTCACGGGAGACTCGCAGCCGCGGAGCGCTGATGCTCGTCGCGGCTGCCGTGCTCATGATCAACGTCCTGATTTGGACTTTATAGGCTGGCGCTTGGGGTCGCTTGCGAGGCGCATGTCGAGATACTCGTCAACGCTCTTCATTAGGTGCTCGAGCTCGCTGGCGAAGAAGTGGTTGGCGCCGGGGATGGTGTCGTGATGGATGGTGATGTGCTTCTGGGTGCGAAGCTTGTCGACCAGCTTCTGCACCGCTCCGGGGGTCACCACCTCGTCGCTTTCGCCCTGAATGATGATGCCTGACGAAGGGCAGGGCGCAAGGAAGCTGAAGTCGTACATGTTGGCGGGCGGTGCGATCGAGATGAAGCCCTTGATCTCCGGGCGCCGCATCAACAGCTGCATTCCGATCCAGGCGCCAAAGCTGACGCCGGCAACCCAGGTTGTTTCCGCCTCGGGGTGGATCTGCTGCACCCAGTCGAGCGCGCTTGCCGCGTCGGACAATTCGCCGATGCCGTTGTCGAACACGCCCTGGCTCTTGCCGACCC
>JACCSV010000297.1 GCA_013812805.1 Sphingomonas sp.
TAATCCTCGACCAGCCGGTGAGCGTCGAGCCGCTCGCGCGGCGCCACCGAGGTGATCCGGCCCTTCTCGTCGAGCACCACCTGCCGCTCGGGCAAGTCAAGCTCCAGCGGCTGGCGGGCGTTCCGGGCGGCGAGCAAGGCCCGCCAGCAGCCCCACAAGGGCTTCAGCGCGGTCTCGACGAGCTCGGCGGGGACAGCACCCTCGACTCCGGGCATCGAACAGGTTGACGAGGAGACCTCGACTCGCTCCTCCCCCGCCCTATCCACCGCCGCCTGAGCATCTTCATAGGCAATATTTGCAGCGACACAAATCTTCGCACGCGTGAAGTGCCAGCTTTTGGGGGTCCCGTCCTTGGCGATCTTCAGATGGCAGGCCAGCGCCGCCCGCACCTGCCCCTGCTTCAAAGAACAGATGTCGGCCGACAGCTCCTCGGGCAGCATCGGCACTACCCGGTCGGGGAAGTAGACGCTGTTGCCCCGGCTCCGGCCTTCGCGATCAAGACTGGAACCCGGCCGCACGTAGAAGCTGACGTCGGCGATGGCGATGATCGCCTTCCACCCACCGGCGTTGCCAGGATCGTCGTCGGGAGCCGCCCAGATCGCATCGTCATGATCGCGGGCGTCGGCCGGGTCGATGGCGACGATCGGCAGATGCGTAAGGTCCTCGCGCTCGCCCAGCGGCTGCTCCGACACCGCCTTCGCCTCGTCGATCGCCAAATCGCTGAACTCGTGCGCAAGGTCGTACTTGTGGATGGCGATGAGGCTGAAGCTTCGCGGCGCGAACGGGTCGCCGAGCACCGCGTCGACCCGCGCGCTGACCCGCGGTGGCCGCCCCGCCACTTCGCACAGCACAAGGTCGCCCACTTGCGCATCGCCGAGGTCGGTGATCTGCAACTCGCGCCGCTCGCGCTTGTCGACCGGCCGCAGCCAGTGGCGGTCCCCTTCCTGGCGCACGACCCCGAGCACCAGCTGCGCCTTGCGCTCGAGCTTCTTGAGCGGATGGGCGATAAAGCCTTGCCCCCGCTCCTCCGTCCGCGACAGCACCCGGTCGCCGATACCAAGCGCGCTTTTCTTCCCGCGCTCGATGATCCGGATCCTCGGGGGCGGCGTCTCCGCCTGCCACTCTTCGGGCACACCCGAGACCTGGCCGCTGTCGTCGACCTCGACGACCTTGAGCACCGTCACCTTGGGCACTCCGCCGACCTTGTTGAATGCGCGGCCGCGCGAGCCCTCGATCAGCCCCTCGTCCGCCATGTCCGTAAGCAATTTTTTGAGCGCGATCTTGTCGCCGCCGGACAAACCGAATGCCCGCGCGATCTCGCGCTTGCCCGCCGGTTGGCCGGAGGTCAAGATGAACTCGAGGATCTGCTTTCGGCTCGGCAATTCGACGGGGCGCTTGCGGGACATTTCAGGCCGTCATTGCAAGGAGCATAGCGACGGCTAGTTCTTTTCCGCCGGCTTCACGTACGGTTTGAACGCGCCGCCCGGCACTGCCGCTGCAACCGGGCTGGTGTATCCCTGCCGGCTGAGCGAAGCCACGCCGAATATCCAGTCGTCGACCCGAATTCCCTTGAGCACGTGCTTGGTCGCCGAAGACGGCACTTGGACCGAGTGCTCGAACTGGTTGGCGTCGGTCCTCCGCCAGCGGACCATATAGCCAGCCGCTCCAGCGACCGGCGCCCAGGTCACCGTCGTATCCGTCTCAACCGCCCCTTCCACGGTCGGCTCCGGTGGGGGCGGCGCACTGGCCAGCCAGGCGAGCGCAGCCACATTGAGACGCACGACGTTGGCGAGGTAGGCGAAGTCCATCTTGTCAATGGTGTCGCCATATTCGATGCCGTTCTCGACCCGCAGATCCTGGTGCTGGTGATTGTAATTCTCGACCGCGACCGAAAAGCGCACCGCTGGATAGCCCAGGTTGAGAAACTCGGTGTGGTCGCCGCCGCGGCCGAAGCGGTCGTTGCGCCAGATCTGCCGGACGTCGAGCCCGAGCGGCGGGCCGACCCGTTCCGCCAGCGAGTCGAGGAAGCGCGACAGGTTGCGCGAGGGCGAGTCATTCTCGCCGCCGCGGCTGCGCGTGGCGCCCGCCAGCTCCTCCCGACCCTGCCAGCGCGGTCCTTCGGAAAATACCCGCACCACCTTCGGGTCGCAGACGCCGTCGGATCCGCAGCTGTTGCCGATGATGTCGTTGTTGAGGTTGGCGATGACGTTCCAGCCCTGCGCCTTCGCATAGTCGGCCATGATCTTGCCGCCGTGCAGCCCCTGCTCCTCCCCAGACAAGGCGGCGTAGACGATCGTGCCGGGGAACTTGTGCTTCGAGAGCACCCGTGCCGCCTCGATCGCCGCGGCGGTCCCGGAGCCGTCGTCGTTGGCGCCGGGCGCATCGGCGGTGGCGTTCATCACGTCGCTCACCCGGCTGTCGATGTGGCCGGTGATGATGACCACGTCGTTGGGGCGTTCGGTGCCGCGCTGGATGGCGAAGACGTTGGTGACCTTGGTCGGCGTCGGGATTCGCGAGCCGGTCACCATCTCGCTGGCGCGGCCGACCGTAAGGCAGCCGCCGCAGGCCGCCGAGTAGCGCTTGAACTCCGCTTCCGTCCAGTTGAGCGCCGCGCCGATGCCGCGCTTGGGATCGGTCTGCGAAGACATGGTATGGCGGGTCCCGAAGCTGACCAGCGCTTCGACCTGGCGGCGAAGCTGCGCCGGGTCGACCCCGCGGGCTTGCTCCGCAACCACGTCCTCGGGGCCGGGCAGCGGCGGGGTTGCGATCGCCGCGGTGGCGAGGGATGGCGCGAATGCGGCAAGCAGAATCAATGTGCGCATGACTGGTCTCCGTTGGCTCCGGCAACTGGCATTTGACAGCGCCCGGGTCTAGGGGGCGGCGCATCCAAGCAACTTAATTTCGAGGACTTTCTTATGTTGCGCGACATCGACCATTTCATTGCCGGCGAGAGCCATTCCTCGGGCGGCCGCAGCGGTGACGTCTTTGACCCCAATCGCGGCGCAGTGCAGGCCAGGGTGCGCCTCGGCAGCGCTGCCGACCTCGAGCGGGCGATGGCAGCGGCACGCGCCGCCCAGCCGG
>JACCSV010000298.1 GCA_013812805.1 Sphingomonas sp.
AAATCCTCATTGCTGATCGGTACGCTTCACTTGCTGAATGTCCGCTTTCCACCCATTGCGGACATTAGCTCTGCATCGTGAGGTCCTTGCCGCAACGGGAGCAGGTCCGACTTGGCCAAGGTCTCCCAATGCGTAACGGCCCCCTACGTCCGGTGAACACTGATTGGCGGCAAGTTGGACAGCGGGGTCGGGAAGCCAGCGCCACCATCACGACCAGCCAGAAAATAACCGAGGCGACGTAGAAACTGCTGTGTTGAGCCGCGCCCATCGCTCCGATGGCGAGCCACAAAGGCAGTAACACCAGCGTGACGAGAATGAGGCCAAGCCGCCCTGCGGCGTGCGGAGAACGTGGTGGCTGAATAGGCGAGGTCATGCGGAGCGCATGTTAGCGCGCCAGTGTCCGCTTTCCACCCATTGCGGACACTACTCAGGCGTTAATGCGAAAGTGAATTGATAGGCACCATGGGCGATAACCTTGCCGGCAACTGGCGCCGGCACAGCTCCGGAGAGCGCTAAGTTGCCTTCGGGCAGCGTAATCGCGTCGCCGAGGGTCATCTCCCGGCGCATTTCGCTGCCGCTCTGGAATCGGATCAGCGCCTCGATGCGCACGCGCCCCGCCCAAATGCAGCGCACCAGTGCGGGGCAACGACTGTCTTCAAGAAGCGCGACGGGACGCACCTGAACGCCTTCGCCCAACGTGACCACCTGGCCGATAGCAGCCACCCTCCCGGCGGGTTTCGGGACAGCAAAAGATGCGCAGCCAGAAAGCGAGAGTAGCGCTGCTAGTATCATGTTGCGCCTGCTCATCGGACAAGGCTGCCACGCCATGCGGCGGCGCGCAATCTCGGCGCCTGCTCAACGTGAAGCCGTCGAGCAATAGCGGCTGCTCCCTTTCTACGTTCGGGAGCCCACCGACGTTTGGAATTCCCACCTGTTCGTACAAAACGGAGCTGTGCTTCGAAGGAGTTGGTTTTCGATGGACCGTTGGGAGCACGGAAAATTGGCATGAAGAGCGCGATAGGCTCGTCCAGCTCCTCGAAGCCGTCGAGTCTGGCAAGATCACCCACGTTCAGCGGAGCTAAATGCCCGCGTGGGCGAGGACAACATCTAAGGTTGGACGATTTAATGTCCGGTTTCACCCAAAGCGATCATGCGCGGTGCAGCGGAAAAGCGGCTAAATTCGGGTCTCTGAAACCCTCGCCGCGTCTCGAATCCACATTTCGTGGTACTAAGGCCTTTGGATGCGCTTGTTGATCTGGCGAGGCAGCTTTCCGGGCTGGCCATCGGGTCGGTCATTGAGCCGCATTCATCCGCGCTTTGACGAAGGCTTCGCGAGCTGCTGCACGTTACGTCTGGGCACAGCGGTGTGAGTTTCGCGTTCCAACGATGCCGCTAAGGAAAGGGGTACCAGTGAGGGAACAGACCGTGGAACTCGAGCCGGTTCTGATCACGTCCGATGCGACTGTGCCTGTGCTAGAAGCGCGTTCACCCTGGGGTTTGTCATGGACGGATGCCAGGCAAGCACTGAAGCGCATCTGGCTGATGTGGGGATTCCACAACCTGTCACTGCTTGCTGGCGGCGTCGCGTTCTTCGTGTTCCTGGCCGTGACGCCGCTCATTGCGGCCATCGTCATGCTGTATGGATTGATCGCCGACGTATCGACCGTGCGTGCACAGATCGCCAGCCTCACGGGCGTCATTCCGCGAGATGCCGCGACTGTGCTTGAAAGCCAACTGATGCAGGTGGTAACGACAAATTCGTCGGTAACAGGCATCAGCCTGGCCGTCGCTCTTGCCGTCTCCATTTACGGAGCGATGTACGCGACGAATGGGCTGATCGCGGCTCTGAACGTGATCAACACTGAGCTCGAAAGCCGCGGCGTTGTGGCGCTTACACGCAGAGCGGTCTTCCTGACGCTTGCCGCCATCATGATCGGCTTGACCGGCCTGATCAGCGGTGGTGTTTTCGCTTGGCTTACTAATTTCAGCGCCCCCTGGCTCGGAGAGCTCGTGGTGGTGCTGAAGCTGGTCGCCTGGATGTCTGCCTTTGTGCTGGGGACGTGGGGGTTCGCCCTCATCATGCGCTATGGTCCTGACCGACGGCCTGCTAAATGGCGCTGGCTCTCGCCGGGAGCGATCATCGCCACCACGTTGTGGATGGCCTCATCGTTCGGATTCAGCCTCTATGTTGCTTTCGTTACCAACTACAGCGCCACGTACGGCTCATTGTCGGCCGTGGTCGTGTTTCTATTGTGGCTATACCTGTCTGCATACGGCGCACTGCTGGGCGCGGTCGTCAATGCTGAGCTTGAACGCCAGACAGCAGCAGATTCCACTGAGGGGCCGGATCGACCCTTAGGCGAGCGTGGGGCAGTGGTTGCCGACACAGTGGTCACCGACAGTCTCACGGAAGTCTACCTAGCGAAGCGGAAACGCCGTCAGGCCGATCGGCTCGCCGCCAAGCGTGGTGGAGTTCCGAGGTTCCGCAGGAAGGTACTCCCTCATCATCAAAGATCGCCCGATGAGTAAGCGGGTGACGTCTTGAGCGACCGAGAGCTTCGGCTCTCACGAGCAGTTCACGAGGGGCTGTGTAAGCGCTTCAAGCCCGGACCGCCGCGGACGCTGTGCGTGCGCGCGTGTGACAGCATTTGAGAGCCCGCTTCCGACCCAAAGCGGGCACCGGCGACACCCGGCCGTGGGTCCGCACGGGGTCGAATCTCGCGCCCCGACTGAGCTAACGCGCTTCCGCCAGGCAATCGTCCAAATCGGACCGCTCGCGAGTTTGGGTGGTCTGTGGGTCACGCGCTCCGGCGGCCGCGCTCCGGCCGCTAAGCGGCTGGACGGTAACGCTTTTCCGAGAACCTACCCCTGCCTTCGTAATGATGGGGTCAGGTGTTCGAGTCACCTAAGCGGCACCAGGCCTTCAACAAGGCAAACCCGGGCGCGCCCTGCGCAGTGTCCGCAAATCTCAGTCGCGCGCTTGGGTGCTGTTTGGGGCGCCTAGCCCTACATTATGTCGCCTGCTGTTCGCAAAGGCCGGCTTCACCCCGATCACCGTACCGGCGGTCGCCAGGCCGCAGGCAAGGGGGGCGAGCCGAGCGAGAAAGCTCTCGCAGCCGCAGGGAGTGGTCTTACCGCGTAAAGCTTAGTGTCCGCTTCCATCCAAAGCAGAATTTGGCAGGGAACATTATCTTTAATTGCGCCTTCGCACCTCGAGCAGGTGTTCGCGCAATGAACCCACCGTAATTACCACAGCCGTCACCGGAGAATTCGTGAAGCTTCGCAACATCGGCATACAGATTGCGGCAGTGACCCTTATGGCGTTGGTAGCCTGCGATAGACCTTCGCAAAGTGCCGAGATCGATCCGGTACCGCCTAACGCAGTGCAGCCATCCGTTAGTGTGGTGGGAGAAGACGTATCTCTGAAGGAGCCGCATCGCTACGTGCAGCTCAGCAACCTTGCAGCGGCAATTCGGAAGAAGGGCTACGCCTGCGAGGACGTTAGAACCTACAAGCAGATCGAACCGATCGGCAAGGAAACTGCCGCGTACAGAATTGATTGCCTCGAATATTCGTACCGTCTCAACGTCAGCAACGGCCAAAGCCACGTCGAGCGCATCAAACGCCCACACACTCGGGAGTGACGAACAGAAGGCCCGGCGGCGTTAGCTGACGAGCCTCGGCGCCGGCCCGCAGTACCCAACGGCAACAACGGTCGCGGTGAGGAAAATGCCATTAAGAGCCCGTTCGCTCCGCTTGCGCGTTGTCAACACATCGTAGCGTTTGCCGCGGACTGTGCCGCCCACGAATAACCTGAAAGGTCTGCCATGCTGACACTCATTCTCGCGGCCGTTGGCGCGACAACGCCGACGGCGGTCGACGCGGAGCTCGCGTTCGGCCGAGATGCACAGCGGAACGGTCAATGGACAGCCTCCCGCGCTTATGCCCACCCCGACGCGGTAATGTTCACGCCGCAGGCGATTAGGGCGCGAGACTTCCTGAAAGGCAGGAAGGATCCGCCGGCAGCGACACGTTGGTCACCTAACGCCAGCTACGTCTCGTGCGATGGTCGCTTGGCCGTTAACACCGGTCCATGGCAGAGCGCGAGCGGCCGGGAAAACGGCTTCTTCACGACAGTGTGGTCACAGGAGAAGGGCAAGTGGCGCTGGATTTCCGATGGCAGACACACACTTAAAAAGGCGCTTGCTGCGCGCAAGACACCCATCGTCCGCAAAGCCTCATGTCGCGGCCGCGCCCCGGGTCCTCCCCTCATGGCCCCCCCGTCGACAAAGACGGGACCAGGGGGCGTGGCACCTGACGATTTTGGGCGGGGATATTCGCAGGATCGCACGCTCGGATGGGACTGGCGTGTCGGACCCAGGGGCGTCCGTCAGTTCCGGACCTTCCTGTGGACAGGCCGCCGGTACACCCTCGCGCTTAATCAAACGATCGGAAGCAAGTGAGCAGCAGCTATGGAACGCTACCACTTCAAGACAGACGATCAGAGCGATGCGCGGGGGATCGAATTAGCCAGCCTGGCAGCAGTCAAGTGCGAGGCTGGCAAAGTGATGGCCAGCATCGTCTGCGAATCAGCCGATGAGCCTTGGCAAAGGTCTGAATGGACTGTGACGGTCACCGACGATCGCGGAGCGAAGGTGTTACAGCTTCAGATCGTCGGAACCGAGGTCGGCGCGGACAATTAGCGGCCACTCTCGATCCAGGTGGCATTCGCCTCTCGGCAGGGCATGTGACGCTACCGCCGCCTGCTCCCTTTTAAAGGCCCCCTGCCTAACAACCGTCTATGCCTATATCAGCCTCGTCCGCCTTTTTCTTCTGGTCGAAGGTTCCTTCGCCGAAGCCTTCCCGCGACAAGTTGTGCTCCGCCGGGCCTTCCGCACCCAGCACCTGCAACTGAAACAGCGTCATGCCCGCATCATCCCGTACTATGAGCATCCATTCTGGCTTGTCCCAAAAAGTCTCCGATGCGTTAGCCACTAGCGTTCCGGCAAGCTTCAAAGCCTCGCGCTTGGCTTCGGCGTGGTCGTTGAATTGGATGACTCTGGCGTCGCCTCCGTCGACCGGACCGTTAACTTCAAAATGATAGCTCGGCATGGTGTTTCCCTTGAGGCAGGAGCGCTAGGCCCGCTCCGGGATGGCTAATCAATCAATGAAGGAAAATCGCTGGAATAACAAGCCAAATCAATGGCTTCCTCCGAAACAGGACGCATCCATTCGGTCTGCTGAGCATTCTGGCGTGCGACAAGCGGATCGGCTTCCTGGCACGTGGCAAGGTATTAGGCCCGCGTTAATCTAAATCCGCTGTAGGTAGAGCCATGAAAAGTATGGCCATAATTTCTCGCGCCGCGATAGCAGTCCTTTCGCTCAGTCTGACTGCGCGGGCTGTCGCGCAGGACCTGCCAATCGAGCCCGTCGCCTTGCCGCCGGCCGTGGAGCAGGGTGTCGATATGGTTTACATCGACCCTGAAATTGCGGGCGACATCCGGTGGCGCAATACGAAGCTGGATGAGATAACCTTTGCCCGATACGCGGGCGCACCGCTTGACCTGATTCAGGCGATCAACCCGCTGTATACCGATCTGCGCCGCGCCTTGGTGGGCTACCAGAAGCAGTGGGGCAGTCTACCGCAGTTCCGGATTCCTGCCGGCCCAGATCTGCGCATCGGCTCACAAGGCGAGCGCGTCACGTTGCTGCGCGAGCGGCTTGGGCTTCCGGTCGGCAGCCGGTTCGACGACGCTTTGGCGAAGCGGGTCTCCGCATATCAAAGGGTCCACGGTCTAGAGCCAGACGGCGTCGGTGGCGAAGCACTGATCACATCGCTGAACCAGGGTGCTGTACACTACGGACACGTGCTGATGATCAACATGGAGCGGGCGCGCAGGCTGCCTGCTCCTGGCGAGCTGAAGCGTCACATCATTGTGGATGCCGGTTCGGCCAGAGTGTTGATGTACGAAAATGACGCGCTGGTGGACTCGATGCGCGCGATCGTCGGGACGAACGAGACGCAGACGCCGATGATGGCCGCGCTAATCCGCTATGCCAATGTAAATCCTTACTGGAATGTGCCTCCGTCGCTCAATCGGAAATTGGTTGCGCCCCGCGTACTCGAGCAGGGTATCGGTTATCTCAGCGAGCGCAATTATGAGGTTTTCGCCAATTGGGCAGGAAATGCTCCTCAGCTCGACCCTGCGGGCGTTGACTGGCAAGCTGTAAAGGACGGCGAGCTGGAGCTACGCATCGGCCGGCGCCCCGGACCCGGCAATTCGATGGGTGACATCAAGTTCATGATGCCAAACGCGCTCGGGATTTATCTCCACGATACCCACAACAAGACCGTTTTCTCGAAAGCTGATCGCTGGGTTAGCAATGGATGCGTCCGCTTGGAGGACGCGCACCGGCTGGCGACCTGGCTCTTCGGAGCTATGCCAAAAGGGCGCGACCCGCATGTTGAAGAGCGCGTCGAGTTGCGTGAGCCCGTCCCTGTGTTTGTCACTTACCTCACGGCCGCCGCCACGGGCGACGATGTCGTGTTCCGTGCCGACCGGTATCACCGCGACGCGGCCGTGCTCGCCCGATACTTCGCGAGAGAACTGCAATTGCCCGCAACCGCTCAGCAATAAATTCAGCCGCAAGCGCGACCCACGCATTAGAACGTCGGATCCCAAGTGCTGCATGGCCCGCAGTCCGTGACTGATTGCGTCGATGGACATCGCCCCCGTTCAGCACGCGGCCCTCAACTGTCGTTAGTCTTTACTCCTTAAGGACCCCGGCGAATGTGTGCGCGGTAGATGCTAAATCGGCCTTCGCAGGCCGAGTCGGCGATTATCATCACACCGGCGCAGACGACCCCGCTTTCTGTCTTCGTCCCGGATAGCTCCTGAACCACGAGCGGGTCGGCCGCGACCCGCTCGACCGCGATGCCGGCGTCCCGGCATTCATCGACGATGTACCTCAGCAGTTGGGCGGCGTCTTCCGGAGCGTAGCCCCAGAGCTCAACGGGCAGCGGATTGGGCGCGGCATCAACCCGCAGTGCCGACGCAATCCCAAGCGCCATCTCGCGCATGCCTGCCATCATTCTCTCCTGGCATTCGGCTGAAACTCGACCGGAGCTGCACTGCCTTGTCGGCGCACCGGCGCGCAAGACGGGGGATCTTATAAGGAGCTCAGCCGAGCTCTCTCCCACAAGCGGGAGCCCCCGACATCGGAGGATATAAGATGCTAGTCATTTCCGACGGCGCCGCCCTCGAGCGCGCCCAAACCCTGCTGCCTGACACAATCCGCGACCTGCTGCTACTTCGCCGGGACCAGCTCGGCGGCGAAATCGACGGCCACGCCCGCTTCGTCGTCTTCGAACCCGGAGACCGGCCGTGCTGGCTGGAGGACGCCATGGGCTTCTCCGTCTTCCAGAACATCGCCAGCGGCGCCTGGCACGGGGACCCCGACTTCACCCCGGGCTGGGAGTGGATCGAGGACCACGGCCACTGCTGGGAGATGGCGTTCCAGCTCACCGACGACCTCACCCACGCGGTCATCGTCGTGAACGCGCCGGGGGTGTGCCGCCGCGTCGCCGACCTCTGCAGGGCGTACGCGCTGCAGAGCGCCTAGCCGTACCACACGACAATCGGCCGCACCGAGCGGCGTCATGGCGTCCCCGGTCTCCCCGGCAGGCGCCTTTTCTTTGCCTGAGAAAGGGCCACTCACATGAAGGTATTTGCAACCGCCGCGGCCATCGTCGCGGCACCCCAAGACACGACCGACCCGCGGCTCGCCGAGCTGCTCGCCAACCGCGGCCGCGACTGGGCCTCGACCGGCCTTCTCGACCTCACGCTCCTGCTGGTCGTCGAGGCGGGCGACACGGAGGAGGAGATCGTCGAGGCGGCCGGCTTCTCGCCGCTCGTCAATCCGATCGACGGGATCCGCTGGGGGTCGCCCGGCTTCCACCGTCACCACGACTAGCTCGAGCTGCACAACGACTGGTTCGAGCTGATCTTCACGATCGGCAACTCGGGCTGGGCCTGCGTGATGTTCATCCAAGACGATGACGAAACACTGACAGAGCTCGTCGAGTTCTGCCGTGCCTATGTCGGCGAATAAAGCCCCCGAAAACCTTGCAATGGAAAGGAAATACC
>JACCSV010000303.1 GCA_013812805.1 Sphingomonas sp.
CCGCCGGAAGCCTGGCGCTGGCCAACAACGTCACCGGACGCGACGCGCCATTGGTGGCGCGGCTCCGCGCCGCCGGTGCGATCATCGTCGGCAAGGCCAACCTCTCGGAATGGGCGAATATCCGCTCGACCAACTCCATCTCCGGCTGGAGCGCGACCGGCGGCCAGACTCGCAACGCCTATGCGGTCGACCGCAACCCGTGCGGCTCGTCGAGCGGCAGCGGCGTCGCCGTTGCCGCGGGCATGGTGCGGATGGCGATCGGCACCGAGACCGATGGCTCGGTCACCTGCCCGGCAGCGATCAACGGCATCGTCGGGATGAAGCCGACCGTCGGCCTGGTCAGCCGCACCCACATCATCCCGATCAGCTCCAGCCAGGACACGGCGGGGCCGATGACCGCGACCGTACGCGAAGCGGCGCAGCTGCTCACCGTAATCGCCGGCAGCGATCCCGCCGACCGGGTCACCCGTGAAGCCGATTCGCGCAAGAGGGATTATGCAGCCGCGCTCGATGCCAATGCGCTCAACGGCAAGCGCATCGGCGTGATGCGCTTCGCTACCGGCTTCGGCACCGACATCGCGTTCGACACTGCCCTGGCCAAGTTGCGCCAGCGCGGAGCGATCCTTGTCGACATCAAGAAGTTCGATGAAAAGGACATGGGCGACAACGAATTTGCAGTGCTCCTGTACGAGTTCAAGGCCGGGCTCAACGATTACCTGCGCTCCAGTCCGGCGCCGATCCCGGTGCGCAGCCTGGCCGACGTCATTGCCTTCAATGAGCGGCATCAGGCGCAGGAAATGCCGCTGTTCGGACAGGAAATCTTCCTCGACGCGCAGAAGAAAAAGGGCCTCGACGACCCCGCCTACCGGAAGGCGCGGCGGGCGAGCTTCCAGATTGCCGGGCCGGGAGGCATCGACCGGCTGCTCAAGCAGCACAATGTCGTCGCGCTGATTGGGCCAACGATGCCGGCGGCCTGGCCGATCGATGCGGTTCACGGCGACCAGATTTCCGGCGGCGGCGGCGGCAGCCTGGCTGCGGTCTCCGGCTATCCGCACCTCAGCGTGCCAATGGGGATGGTGAAGGGGCTGCCGGTGGGCTTGAGCTTCCTCGGGCCCAAATGGTCGGAGGCGCTGCTGCTCAGCCTCGGCTACGCCTTCGAGCAGGCGCGCGGGCCCTTGCCGGCACCGCGGCTGCTGCCATCGATCGAAGCGAGCCCGATGATCGCGCCGGCGCTCGAGCCGCAGCGGCTCAGGCCCGCGGCGACTCCATAATCTCGACCAGCACCCCGCCCATGTCCTTGGGATGGACGAAAAACACCGGCGTCCCATGCGCGCCAATGCGCGGCTCGCCAAGCACCCGCGCGCCCTTAGCTCCGAGCTCGGCGCGGGCGGCGTGGATTTCGGGCACTTCGAAGCAGACGTGATGCTGCCCGCCGGCCGGGTTCTTCTCCAGAAACCGGACGACCGGCGAGTCCGACCCAAGCGGCTCGATCAGCTCGATCTGCGAATTGGGCATGTCGACCAAGCACACCCGAACGCCCTGTGCCTGAAGGTCGAACGGCGGGCCATGCGGCTCGGCGCCGAACATCGTGCGGTAAAGCTCCAGGCTCCGCTCGATCGAAGGCGTCGCGATGCCGATATGGTTGAGGCGGCCGAGGGGCATGAGTTCGTCTCCGTGCAAGGCGCAAACGTCTCGCTCGTCCTGAGCGAAGTCGAAGGGCGCTGGCAAGACGGTCGCGCAAGACGCCCTTCGACTACGAGCTTTCGGCTCTCCGATCAGGACGAACGAATCAATGCTCAACGGTGACGACGCTCGTCACCGAATTGGCGATGAAGCACGCCTCGTGCGCCTTGTGGTGAAGCTCGGCAACCGCCGCAGCGTCTGGCGCCTCGCCAGCCCACATCACCCGCGGCCGAAGCGTCACTCGCGACATCCACATGCGACCGTCGTCGCGCTTGGCCATCACCCCTTCCGCCTCGTCGACATAGGAGTCGGCGACGAACCCCGCCCGCCGAGCGAAATCGAGGAAGAACAGCATATGGCACGACGACAGCGAGGCGATGAACGCCTCCTCCGGATCGACCCCCGCCTCGTCCGACCA
>JACCSV010000013.1 GCA_013812805.1 Sphingomonas sp.
AGTATAAGCCGTCGCAGGAGGGCTACGACTGGCTGTTCCACCACGAATTCGCCCACGAATGGTTCGGCAACCAGCTGACCAACCGCGACTGGGACGACATGTGGCTGCACGAGGGCTTCGGCAGCTACATGCAGCCGCTCTACATCCGCGAGCGCCAGGGGCAGATGGCCTATCATGCGATGCTGTGGAAACAGCGAGCGGGGCTGCTCAATCGCTTCCCGGTCGTCTCCGGCAAGCTCCAGCTCGAGCATGAGGTCTACAATCCCGAGACCGGCCCCGGCGGCGACATCTACGCCAAGGGCGCGGCGGTGCTGCACACGCTTCGCGAACATATCGGCGACGAGCCGTTCCTCCGCGCCGTTCGCCGGCTGGTCTACGGCCGGCCCGACCCGGCGCCGGGCAATTTCGCCCCCCGTTATGGTACGACCGGCGAGTTCGTCGGGCTTACCAGCCAGGAGGCGGGCCGCGATCTCAAATGGTTCTTCGACGTCTATATCCGCAGCGCCCAGCTGCCGCGGCTGAGCGAGCAACGCCGGGGCAACGTGCTGCTGCTGCAGTGGCGGACGCCGCGCGGCCTCCCGTTCCCAATGCCGGTCGAGGTGCGGGTCGACGGCCGGGTGCAGACGGTGCCGATGACGGGCGGCCGCGGCAGCGTTACATTGCCGGGCGCGAACAGCGTCTGGACCGTCGATCCTGGAGCCAAGGTGCTTCGCCAGAACGACTCAATTGACCGCTTCCGCGACTGGACCGCGGCCGAAGCTAAGACCGCCGAGAAGAGCTGAGGAGCGAGACGATGGCCCTGACCTTCTACACCAACCCCATGTCGCGGGGGCAGACAGTCCGCTGGATGCTCGAGGAGATCGGCGAGCCCTACGAGACCGAGATCCTCGACTACGGCACGACGATGAAGGCCGAGCCCTATTTGTCGGTCAACCCGATGGGAAAGGTCCCTGCCATCGTCCACGACGGCAAGGTGGTGACCGAAGTCGCCGCGATCTGCTGCTATCTCGCCGATGCTTTCCCCGAGGCCGGGCTCGCTCCCGACCCGCGGGACCGTGCCGATTACTACCGCTGGATCTTCTTTACCGCGGGGCCGGTCGAAGCCGCGTTCACCGCCAAGTCGATGGGCTGGGAGGTGCCCGCTGACAAGCAGGCGATGGCCGGTTTCGGGAATTACGAGGTGGCGATCGACACGCTCGAAAAGGCCGTCACCGGCAAGCAGTTCATCGCCGGCGACCGCTTCACCGCCGCCGACTTGTTCGTCGGCGCGATGGTCGGGTTCATGCTGCGCTTCAACCTGCTCGAGCCGCGGCCAGCATTTACCGACTACGCCGCCCGAATGACCGACCGCGAAGCCTATCGCCGCGCCCAGGAGATCGACGGCAAGCTGATTGCCGAAGCGCAGGCCAGGCAACCGCAGCCCGCGCAGTGACCGGCGACCTCCGCAGCCAGGCGATTGCGCTTTACGACCGCTTTACGCACGAGGGCATGGAGCGGCGCCAGTTCATGCGCCGGATGGTTGCGCTCGCCGGTAGCGTCGCCGCGGCCGAGGCGCTGATCGGAGCGATCGCCGCCTCCCCGGCCGCGGCCGCCATCGTCCCGGAGACCGACCTCCGGCTGACCATCGCAACGAGGAATCTGGCCAACGGTTACCGCGCTTATATCGCCGAGCCGCGCACCCGCTCGCTGAAGCCGGCGGTGATGGTGATTCACGAGAATCGCGGCCTCAACGCGCATATCCGCGACGTCGCCCGCCGCGTCGCGCTTGCCGGCTACCGGGCGGTCGCTCCCGACTTCCTGTCGCCGTCCGGGGGAACTCCGGCCGATGAGGATGCCGCGCGCGATGCCATCGGCAAGCTGGAGCTTGGCAAGTCGGTCGCCGATGCGGTGGCGATGCTCGACGAGCTTGCGCGCGCCAGCCGCGGCGGAAAAGTCGGAGCGGTGGGATTCTGCTGGGGCGGCGCCTTCGTCAACCGCCTCGCCGTTGCCGCCGGCGACACGCTCGACGCCGGCGTTGTCTACTACGGCCCGGCCCCTGACCCCTCGGAGGCGGTCAGGGTGCGCTCGCCACTGATGATCCACGTGCCTGAGCTCGATGATCGGGTGAAGGCGACCGCCTGGCCGTGGGTGAAGGCGCTGCGCGCCGCCGGCAAGCCGGTCACCGCCTACAACTACCCCGGCGCCAACCACGCCTTCAACAACGACACTTCCGCCGAACGCTTCGACAAAGCCGCCGCCGACCTCGCCTGGAAGCGGACGCTGCGCTTTTTCCGAAGGCACTTGCGTTAGGTGGAGGTTACCAATGTCCGCTTTCGACCCATTGCGGGCACTGGCGCAGCTTGTGACAAGTGTCTCCTGGACAGCAATGTCAGATTAGACGGTCGGAAGACCCCGCACAGGATGCGAGTGCATCATGCATCCATTAGCAAAAGGGAACCTCAGTCTCGCTCTTGCGCACGGGCAAGAGCGCCGCCCTGGACCGGCGAAGCTGGTCGGATTTTCCGTCAAGGAGTCCGCTCGTACGTGCCTTGGATCGAGCCGTCCGGCCGGCGAAGCGCAAATGCACCGACACTGCTGCCCTTTGCCACGAAGTCGAGGTGTTCAGCCGGGTTGTTGTCGAATGCGAAGCGATTGCCGCCCAAAGGGACGAGCGTGGTCCGGGGCCGTGTGCCGCGTTGATAGTACAGCCGCCCGCCCTCAGCGACGATGACACGTTCGCCATATCGGCCGGCGTAGGCGGACATCGGGAGCGCTGCGGTACGAGGCTCGACCCGAGCCGCAAAGCCCTCCGTTAGGGCTTGTAGTTGCGTCCGTTCTTTCCCAGTCGCTTTGGCGGCGAGTCGCCGAAGCGCGTGCACATGCGCTACTTCAAGCGCCTGCGGCGCATCAGTACGAACGGTGGGTATAATGCCCACCGCTTCCCAGCTGCGTCCGGTGGAAGCGAGCAGGACGCGGGCCGTTGAGAAACTCAGCACAAAACGGCCGTCGATCGGCAGTACCTCGTTCATGTAGCCGGCGCCGGCAGTCGTTGCACCGACGACGTGTCCGATGCCGAAACCCGCAACGCTACCTGCGAACTCCTCTGCCGCGGAGGCGGTGTTGCTGCTCGTGAGCACGTACAAAGGCTTGCCGATCATCCTCCCTGCTGCGACCGTTGGAAGAGTGTAGGTGGGGTTTGCCTCGTTCCCTTCGTAGGAGGTGTACAGCTGCTTCTTTGCTGGAAGGAAGTGACTCAGCATGTACTGGGCAGGCTTCGGGGTGCCGCCACGGTGAGCCCGGATATCGATTATGATCGCGTCAGCTCCGCTCAGAAATCGCATCGCGCTTTCGAGCGCCGCGGGAGTCTCCTCTTCCACCCAAATGCCTAGATCGCCCTCATAACCCAGGTACCGAATGTTGCCGGGTAACAGTCGAAGTTCGACAATGCCGTGGTTCCTTGCTCGGGCGTTCGCTGCCACAGCCGTGGGATCGGGTACACTATCCTCGCCTTCGGCGGCAAGCTGGGCCGCCCGCGCCGGATCGAAGTCGAGGTAGAGGTGCCGATCGCGCCCGACCCGCTTAAGGTCGGCATTAACCCGTTCGATCAGCACTTCGGGATCATCGACATTGTATCTGCCTGAGGCGAGACCCTGCGCCAGCACAGCGTCAAGCGCTGGCCGGCGCTCCGCGACGACGTATCTCTTGGAGATGATCCGCCGCACCTCTCCGACAACTGCCCTCGCATCGAGCTGCCGGCGCTCTGCGCTGGACGCGGGCGCCGTACCGGATGTTGTGGCCGGAGCGCCCGCAACAAGGCACCCGCCGATGAACAAGATCAAGTTACGCATTACCACTCCTCACCCGAAGCTGCATTTAACATTGGAAGCGGCGAGCAGCTGAGGCAAAGACGAGGGCGCCTTTGCCTGTTTTCGGCAAAGACTTGTAGGAAATCGCTTGTTGGCTACGGAACTGGACGATGTGGATTTGCGGCTCCTCGAATATCTGCAGGAGTATAACCTGCAGACGGCGGACGAGCTTGCAGATCGCGTAGGTCGATCTCCCTCCGTGGTGGGGCGCCGGCTTAGGCGGCTGCGTCGCTCCGGTTTCGTGACCGGGGACGTATCAATCGTTTCAGAGGAGGCTGCGGGGTACCCGCTGTTCGCCCTCGTGCATATTCAACTGGAGCGTCATTCGCCCCAGCCTTCGGACCTGCTTCGTCGTCACCTCGTTGGGAGTGCGAACGTCCAGCTCTGTCTGGATATAGCCGGTGCTTTCGACATGCTCATCCTGGTCGTCGCTGCCGACATGGACGAATTCAATGCTATTACGGAGCGTCTGCTTGCTGCAGATCCGGCAGTCCGCCGGTTCGAAACCACCTTCGTCAAGAGGCGTGCGAAGGCGACCCTTACGTTGCCCGTACGGCGCGGAACTCGCTAAGGGATGCGGGCCTGGGACTAATGTCCGCTTTCCACCCGTGGCGGACATTTGGGCACAAACAAAAGGGCCCGGCGGTTGCCCGCCGGCCCTCCCGTCGTTTCAGCTGAAAGAGGCCGCTATTCGCGGTTGCCCATGAAGCTGAGCAGGAAGGTGAACATGTTGATGAAGTCGAGGTAGAGGCTGAGCGC
>JACCSV010000018.1 GCA_013812805.1 Sphingomonas sp.
TCTTTCCGTACCGCTCATCACCGGTGATATCGTCCGACCGGACGACGCCTTCGCCCATGAAGGTAGGATGGAAGATGCCGGTCGCGCGTGGCATCCCGAACCGGTCGAAGTCGGATCGTTCGGCGCCGGACAGCGCGTACAACAGGTATTTCTCGCCCGCCTTGTCGAGCACGTTGTAGAAGAACGCACCGAACTGGGCTCCGGTCAGCTCGACGCCGGCGTCGGTGACCATCTGGACCAGCCGCTCGAGATCCAGTTCGGCGGCCAGCGCCGACCCGCTGCGGTTGAGTGTCTCCAGGGTGCGGCTCTCTTCAAGCAGAGCGGCTTCCGTCTGCTTGCGCAGGGTCAGGTCGACGACTGTGCAGCTCGCCCCGATATGCTCGCCATCCCGACTGATCGGCGTTGCCCAATACTCCACTGGCACTGCCACTCCGTCGAGCCGGAAGAATAGCTCGTCTGGAACGTGGGCCGCTTTGCCCGTCGACGCGCATTGGTAGATCGGGCACTCTTGGACGGGATAGTGGGATCCGTCGGGTCGGCTGTGGTGGATGACATCGTGCAGTTTTCGGCCGATGGCGTCCTGCTCTTGCTCAAAACCGAGCATTGCCAGAAATCCCCGGCTTACGAGAGTGGTGACCCCCTCCCGATCCACGGCGTAGAAGCCCCCCGGAGCCGCATCGAGCACGAGCCGTAAACGCTCCGCAGTCTCGCGGACAGTTTGTGCGGCCAGCGTACGCTCGGTTATGTCGACGACTCCGCCGACGTAGCGCCACGGCTGCCCTTCGGAATCCAGCAGCATGGTGGCGCTGCTCATTAACCAGCGCAGCTCGCCGTTATCCGGACGAATGATCCGATATTCGACGTTCAGTGGTTGCCGCTCGGCGATTGCTTGCTCGAGCGTCTGCGTGACCCGGGGCCAATCTTCCGGGATGACGACGGAGCTCAGCCGCTCCAGTTTGATCGGCGTCCCGGAGGGAAGTCCGTAGAGTTCGTACCATTCCTCCGAACAGATCGCTTCGTCGCGCTGGAGATCATAGTCGACGCTGCCGATGCGCCCGGCAGCCTGAACGATGCGAAGCCGCTCCTCGCTTTCGCGAAGCGCCTGCTCGGCGGCGTGCTGGGCCGCGATCTCGGTATTGACGCCGAACCAACGCACCACCTCGCCGCTGGCGTCGCGGACCGGCTGGACCCGCGTCAGGAACGGCCGGAAATTGCCGTCAGCCCCTTTCAAGGGAAAGATCATCTCGAACGGCTCGCCGGTGGCGACCGACTGAGTCCAGCGCTCCATTACCGCCGGGAGCATTTGCGGATCGTGCACCGACTGCCAGCCCCAGCCCTCCATCTCGGCCGGGGACGTGCCGCAATATTCGTGCCAGCGGCGGTTGTACCAGACGATATAGCCGTCGCCGTTCGCAATCCAGCACAGGGTCGGAATGTTGTCCGCGGCGAGCTTGAACTGATCGTCGGTGATCGCATCCGGAGAAAGCGGCGGCAGCCTCTCTTCGAGAAGCCGGGCCGACCGCCAATACTGGTGCTGAAAATCGCTAAGCGGACCTTCGGGCTGGCTTGTAGCCATTTATCTCACTCGCCTGCCCCCGGTCGCGGGCCCCTACCGTCCGGGGACAGGAAACTCCACCCCTGCACGAGATCGGGTCCTTATTGGCTTCAGCACGCTGTGCGGTGGAGCCAGGCGATCGTCCGCACCGCGCTCGGCCTGATTGTTTCCGCTCTCGATCGGCAGCGCTTCGGATCACCAAACACGGAAAATGCTGTCCTACAGCCCCCACTTTGTCATAAGTGACCCGCCTCCTTTTTTCCCGGAGGCAGGATGCCAGACACCCCACTCATCGCCTTCCAGCCCGCCGAGCTTCGCGCGCGTCACGACGGTTGGACGGCGGAGAAACAGATCGCCTTCATCGAGGCGCTGGCTGAGACCGCCTGCGTTGAGCAAGCATGCCGGCGCGTCGGCATGTCGGACAGCGCTGCCTACAAGCTGCGGCGCCGGCCGTGCGGTGCGGCATTCCGCTATGCCTGGGACGCGGCGCTCGACTATGCGCTGCATCGGCTCGAGGCTGCGGCGATGTCGCGCGCGCTCCACGGCGTCGCCCGCCCGCTGTTCCACAAGGGCGAGCAGGTCGGCGAGTGGCGCCACTATGACGAGCGGCTGACCATGTTCCTGCTCAAGAGCCGCCGCCCGGCGCGGTTCGGCAAGTGGATCGACCGGATGCTGGCGCCCGAGCCCGAAGCCGTCGAGGACGACGAGGAGGGGCTGCGGCTTGGCGGCGCGCTCGACGCCATCGACTGCGGCGGACCGGTCGAGGACGGAAACCCCGAGTGAGCGTCACCCCGCACGCCCTCGCGCGCGCGTAGAGGGGCGACCTTAGCGAACTTTCGGCCCCGCGCTCGCGCTTTGGAAGGGTGTGATTCGCAGCCCTCCCCTACCCCACCGTCCCGAGCTGGACCTGTCGTCGCGCCCAGGGAGAACCAAATGGCTACTCAAACATTTATGCTCCGTACGAAGGGCATTTCTCCGCGATCGCGCCAGCGCCCGAAGCCGCTTCGCTACACCGGCCACACCAAAGTCTCGCCCGGCGGAACAAAAGCGATTCGAGCGTTCGTGTGAGGTTCATAAAAAAAGTCAATCACAAAAATGAAACCCGATGGATGAAGGCGCGTTGAAACAGCAAAAGAACTTCAGAATTAAAGAGAAAAGCTGTGAAACTTCCCTTCCGGCGCGCCCTTGGCGTTGCCCTGTTGCTGTCTGCCGTCCCCATCGCCGCCCCCGCGGTAGCGGCCGATCGCTCCTATCCGGCGATCAATGCCGGGATGGCGATCCCCGCTGAAACGCTTGCTGGCCTCGGCGAGCGGATTCCCGCGCATGGGCGGTACGTGCTGGTCGACGCCGCGTCGGCGCGCCTGTTCATGATCGAGGATGGCCGAGTGCGCGACTCGATGCGGGTGATCGTCGGCAAGCAGACCGCGGCGACGCCGGAACTGCGCACCTCGCTCGCCTATGCGACCCTCAACCCCTATTGGCACGTGCCCACCGATCTCGCGCGCACCTTGACCGCTCCCAACGTGCTGAAGCATGGCACCTCCTACCTTGCCGAGCGCGGCTACGAGGTTCTGTCGAAGTTCGGCCGCGGGGGCGAAGTGATCGATCCCGACAGCGTCGACTGGCAGGCTGTCGCCGACGGCCAGGCCACCGCTTATGTCCGCCAGAAACCCGGCCCCGCCAATTCGATGGGCGAGATGAAGTTCAGCCTCGCCGCGGGCGGCCAGATCTACCTTCACGACACCCCGCGCAAGGATCTGTTCGACGCCGCCGACCGCAGCCTCAGCGCCGGTTGTGTCCGGCTCGAGGACGCCGACCGCTTCGCTCGCTGGCTGTTGGGCGACAACCCCACGCTGAGCTCCGACGAGCCCGAGCAGCACGTCGTGCTCCCGGGCGCGGTGCCGATTGCCATCACCTACCTAGCGCCCAGCGCGCAAATGCAGCTGGCGTCGCTTCGGTAGCGCTTGGGGTTGAAGGCCGGCTGGTGGAGCTGAGGAGGATCGAACTCCTGACCTCTGCAGTGCGATTGCAGCGCTCTCCCATCTGAGCTACAGCCCCGCGCCGGCCCGGGTGTCGGTGAAGCGGCTCATTAGCCCTGCTTTTCGACCCATGCAATTGCCTGCCGGCCAGAGTTTTTCCAACCTCTGACTGGCCTCTTTCGTAAGCCTCCTGCCCCGCCTATCGCGGCACCTCCATCGTCGCAGGAGGACCATGTGGCCCGAGCTTGGCATCTGATCAGCCGACCCGACGCGTTGCCGACACCGGACAACTTCGCGCTTCGGGACTGTCCGTTGCCGGATCTGGGCGATGGCATGGTCCACGTCCGCAACTTGTTCCTGTCGGTCGACCCCTACATGCGCGGGCGGATGAACGAAGCGAAGTCGTACATCCCGCCGTTCGCGCTCGACGCGCCGATGGAAGGCGGTGCGCTGGGCGAAGTCGTCCAGTCCAATGCCGAGGGCTTCAGTATAGGCGACTTGGTGGTGCACATGGCCGGGTGGCGTGACGAGGCGGTACTTGCCGCAAAAGCGCTGCAGAAGGCGCCGCAAATCGCGGGCGTCGAGCCGCAGGCGTTCCTTGGCGTGCTCGGGATGCCGGGCGCGACAGCCTACTTCGGTCTGCTCGACGCGGCGCAGGCGCAAGCAGGCGACCGCGTGTTCGTCTCCGCCGCGGCCGGAGCCGTCGGCTCGGCGGTGGTGGAGATCGCCAAGGCCAAGGGGATGACCGTGATCGGCTCGGCGCGCGGCCGACAGAAATGCGATTTCGTCGCCTCACTCGGCGCCGACGCGACCATCGATTACACCGCCGCGCCGATCCTGAAGGGCCTGCGCGAGGCGGCGCCCGAGGGCATCGACGTCTATTTCGACAATGTCGGCGGCGATCATCTCGACGCCGCCTTCGCCCGGGCCAGACTCAACGCGCGCTTCGCATTGTGCGGAATGATCGGCGGGTACAACAGCCGCGAGGCGATGAGCTTCCGCTACATCATCCGGGTGATCGCCATGCGCATCGCCCTCCGCGGTTTCCTCTACGGCGACTATGTGTCGCGGCTGGGCGAATTCTACTCGGAGGTCGGTGCATTGGTGGCGAGCGGCGAGGTGAAGTCGCACGAGACCATCGCCGACGGGCTCGAGGCTGCGCCAGACGCCTTCCTTGGCCTGTTCAGCGGCGCCAACACCGGCAAGATGCTGGTCCGGGTATAACACTTAGCGCGCGTAGTTGCAGCTTGCCGGGTCGCCGCTCTGCAACCCGCGCCGAAGTGCCTCCATGCGCTGCGCGGCACTTCCGTGAGTGAAGCTTTCGGGAACCACGCGGCCCTGCGCCTGGCGCTGCAGCGTGTCGTCGCCGATCGCTTCGGCGGCGCGCATCCCTTCCTCGATATCGCCCGGCTCGAGCATCGAGCCCTGCGCATCGCGCGTGTTGGCTGCCCAGACACCGGCGTAGCAATCGGCCTGGAGCTCTACCCCGACCTGGATCTGATTCCCCTCGGCGCTGCTGGCCCGAGCCTGCGCCGACTGGGCGCGGTCGAGCGTTCCTTCGAGATTCTGGACGTGATGGCCGACTTCATGAGCGATGACGTAGATTTGCGCAAAGTCGCCAGGCGCCTTGAACCGGCGGCTCAGCTCGTCGAAAAATACCGGGTCAATGTAGATGCGCCGATCGGTCGGGCAATAAAATGGTCCCATCGCCGCCTGCGCGACCCCACAACCAGACTGGTCGGTGTTCGAGTAAGCCACCATCTCCGGTGCCTGGTAGGTCTGCCCGGCGCGCTGAAACAATTCGCTCCAGACGCGCTCCGTCAGCAGCAGGGTGTTGGACAGCACCCGGCGATCCTCCACGCTCAACGTCGATTCCCCGGCCGGCGCGCTGGCGGTCGGCCCGCCGCTGCTGGGAAGGAGGCCGCCACCACCGCCGAGGCCCTGGAGTGCGCAATAGCCGAGCAGCAGGACGGCGACGCCGATCATCCCGAAGCGGCTGGCTACGAGCGGGAGAAGGCAGCCCAGCATGTTGCCGCCGCCACCGCCGAATCCCATGCCACCGCCGCGACCGGTGCGGTCGATGAAATTGTCGCTGCCGTCGTCGCCGAGCCGCATTTTCGTCTCCCTGTTCCTCGCCCAATGCCCAAGCTGCCGAAGCGGTTGCATTGCGCCGCCCTCGCGGCAACTAGCAGCGTTGGAGGAGCGGCGATGATTCTCAAAGGCAAAGTTGCACTGGTAACCGGCTCGACATCGGGGATCGGCCTCGCCATCGCGCGCGCCCTTGCCGCCGAGGGCGCGAAGCTGATGATCAATGGTTTCGGCGACGCCGGCGAGATCGAGCGGCTGAGCGGCGAACTCGGCGCGGTCCACGACGGCGCCGACATGTCCGACCCGGCCGCGACCGGCCGAATGCTTCAGCGCTGCGCGGACGAACTCGGCAGTCCTGATATCCTCGTCAACAACGCCGGCATCCAACACGTCTCGCCGGTCGACAGCTTCCCGCCGGAAAAATGGGACGCGATCATCGCCATCAACCTGTCGGCGGTATTCCATACGACGCGCGCCGCGCTTCCGGCGATGCGCTCCAAGGGCTGGGGCCGGATCATCAACACCGCATCGGCGCACAGCCTCGTCGCCAGCCCCAACAAGTCGGCCTATGTCGCCGCCAAGCACGGCGTAGCCGGCTTCACCAAGACCGTCGCGCTCGAAGCCGCCCGCGACGGGGTGACGGTCAATTGCATCTCGCCCGGCTACGTCTGGACGCCGCTGGTCGAGAACCAGATTCCGGACACGATGAAAGCGCGCGGCCTGACCCGCGAGCAAGTGATGAATGACGTGCTGCTCGCCGCCCAGCCGACCAAGCAGTTCGTCACGCCCGAGCAGGTCGCCGCGCTCGCCGTCTTCCTGTGCCGCGAGGAAGCGGCCGCGATCACCGGCGCCAATATCAGCATGGACGGCGGCTGGACGGCGCAATAGGCTTGCGAGCGATGCGCTTCCTGCCGCTTGCACTGCTGATCGCCTGCGCCGGCTGCTCCGCCGCGCGCCCGCCGGTGGTGATCGCAAGGTCGGCAAGCGACTGGCGCTCGGTTGCGACCGAGGGCGACCGCGAGCGGCTCCGCGATTGGCGCAGCGCGTTCACCTCGGCGCTGGCCGCCGCGCGTGCCGCCGGCCACGGCGCCGACATCGCCCGCGAGGGCGCGCTGCTAAATCCCGACGCGGCGCTTGGCGGGCCCATCCCCAACGGCAGCTACCGGTGCCGGGTAATCAAGCTCGGCGCCAAGTCCTCGGGCCTGCTCAATTATGTCGCTTACCCCTATTTCAGCTGCCGCATCACACAGCGTGGCGGCGTCCAATCCTTCGCCAAGCTCAGCGGGTCGCAGCGGCAGGTGGGGGCAATCTTCCCCGGCGACCCGATGCGCCAGCTTTTCCTCGGCACGCTGGTGCTCGGCGACGAAGCGCGGGCGATGCAATATGGGCTGGACGAGCAGCGCAACGTCGCCGGTTTCGTCGAGCGTATCGGCACCGCGCGCTGGCGGATGGTGATGCCGCGCCCCCACTTCGAATCGCAGCTCGATGTGATGGAGCTGGTGCCAACCTCAACGGAGTCCCTTCAATGAAGATCGCAATTGCCTTAGGCCTTGCCGCAATGATGCTTTCGACCAGCGCATTGGCGGCAACGGTGGCGCAAGGGGTGCAGGCGGACATGCCGCAGCTCATCGCCCTTTACCGCGACCTGCACGCCAACCCCGAGCTGTCGAACCAGGAGTTCCGGACGGCGTCGAAACTCGCCGCCGAGGCGCGCAAGCTCGGCTTCCAGGTGACCGAGAACGTCGGCGGATCGGGAGTCGTCGCGTTCATAAAGAACGGGCCGGGACCGGTACTGATGCTCCGCGCCGACATGGACGGCCTTCCGGTCAAGGAGCAGACCGGCCTTCCGTTCGCCTCGAAAGCGTTGGGCAAGCTTCCGGACGGCACTTCGACACCGGTGATGCACGCCTGCGGCCACGATACCCACATGGCGACCTGGGTCGGCGCGGCGCGGCGCCTCGCCGCAATGAAGGACCAGTGGTCCGGCACATTGGTGATGATCCTGCAGCCTGCGGAGGAGATCGGCGTCGGCGCAAAGGCGATGCTCGAGGATGGGCTCTACACGCGCTTTCCAAAGCCCACGCACGTGCTCGGCTTCCACGACGCAGCCGCGCTCCCGGCCGGCGTGATCGGAGTCACGCCCGGCTATGCGCTCGCCAATGTCGACAGCGTCGATATCACGGTCAAGGGTGTCGGCGGCCACGGCGCCTATCCGCACACGACCAAGGATCCGATCGTGCTTGGTTCGCGGATCGTCGCTGCGCTTCAGACGCTGGTCAGCCGCGAGAACGATCCGCAGGACCCCGCGGTGGTCACGGTCGGAAGCTTCCAAGCCGGGACCAAGCACAACATCATCCCCGATGAAGCCAAGCTCCAGCTGACGGTGCGCAGCTACAAGCCGGAAGTGCGCAAGCGTCTGCTCGACGGTATCGGGCGCGTGGTGCGCGGCGAGGCAATCGCCGCCGGGATGCCCGACGACCGGATGCCGCTCGTCGCTGTCCGCGAGGCGGAATATACGCCTGCGACCTTCAACACCGAGAAACTGTCCCAGCGGGCGCTCGAGCTGTTCGGGCAGCACTTCGGTCCGCAGCGCGCACTGAAGACTCCGCCAGTGATGGGCGGCGAGGACTTCGGCCGCTACTGGCTTGCCGACAAGTCGGTCGAAAGCCTGATCTTCTGGGTCGGCGGAACGCCGCGCGCGAAATGGGACGCGGCCGGCGGCGACTCTCAAAAGCTGCCGTCGCTCCACAGCCCCTTCTGGGCGCCCGATGCCGAGGCGGTGATCTCAACCGCCACCGAGGCGATGACGCTGGCCGCGCTCGACGTGCTGCGCAAAGGCTAGATCTCGCCGAGCCTGATCTCGGCGGTCCATTCACCACTTCTTTGTAAAGTTTAGCGACACTGCGGCCATGTCGCTGGATTTGACACTTACCTCGAGGCGGAGGTGATCGCCTTTTGGGCCAATTCGCTCGCCGCGCTGACCTTTGCGGTGCTGCTGTTGTGGCGGCTGGGCTCGTCCGCTCGGCACCCCGGCCATTGGCTGCTGCTGGGCAGCTTCGCGCTTACCGCCTGCTGGGCCTGGATCGCGGCGATCGCGCCCGGCTCCCCGCTCGCGAGCTATGCCGAGACCGCGCGGAACCTGGTTTGGGTCGGTCTGCTCCACAACATCTTCGATTCCGGCACCGGTGACACTCGCCAGCCGGCGGTGCGACTGGTCTATGCGGCCGTCGCGGCGGCGCTTGGCGTGCAGCTAATCTTCGATTCGATCCTTCTGACCACCAGCAGCCAGGCGGTATCGGATACCGGCCACATCCTTCGCATGACCGCGGCTGCCGGCGCTCTAGTCCTGGTCCACAACCTCTATGGCCAGGCTTCCCCAGGAAGCCGTTCGAGCATCCGTTACGTGGTAATCGCGCTGGCGCTTAGCTGGATCTACGACCTGAACCTCTACACCGTCGCTTACCTCGAGCCGCTGAAAGCGAGCGGACTTGCCGACTGGCGTGGCGCCGCGATCGCCCTCATTGGCGGCTTCTTCGCGCTCGGTGCCAAGCATGAGGACGGCTGGCGCGTCAGGCTGTCGCGCGCCGCGACGTTCCAGTCGCTGTCGCTGCTCGCGATCTGCGCTTATTTCGCGGTGATGGCGATGGTCGCCACCGCGCTTCGCGGAACCACGCTCGACTGGCCGCGCACTGTCGCGGTGGCGGTGCTGGCGATGATGACGGTGGCAGCGATGGTGCTTCTGCCGAGCGCCCGGGCGCGGGCCTGGGCGAAGGTCAAGATCGCCAAGCACGTTTTCGAGCATCGCTACGATTATCGCACCGAGTGGCTTCGCTTCACCGACACGCTCGGCAGCAGCAGCGCCGACGGCCGGCCGCTGGCCCAGCGAGTCATCAAGGCCTTCGCTGACATCGTCGAATGCCCGGGCGGCCTGCTCCTGGAATGCGACGCCGGTGGCGCGGTAGCGATCACCGCAAGCTGCGATTGGCCCGGCCGGTCGCCCGACCCAAACGATACCGACACCGGGCGCGCCTTTTGGCAGGAACTTGCAGCAAGCGGCCGGGTGATCGAGCTCGACGCCGTTCGCCAGGGCATCGCCGAGCCGCAGGACCGCGCCTTGACCATCCCCGGCTGGATCCTCGGCGACGCAGCCATTTGGGTGTGCGTGCCGCTCCTTCACCAGCGGCGGATGACCGGCCTGGTCGTGCTTGCCACCCCCGAATACCGCCGGCCGCTGGACTGGGAGGATTTCGACCTCTTGCGAACCGCTGGTCGCCAAGCCGCAAGCTCGCTTGCCGAAGCGCAGGGCCAGCGGGCGCTGTCCGACGCGCAACGGTTCGAGGAGTTCAACCGGCGCTTCGCCTTCATCCTCCACGATATCAAGAATCTGGTCAGCCAGCTGTCGCTGCTGACGCGCAACGCCGAGCGGCACGCCGAAAACGCCGAGTTCCGCGCCGACATGATCGCCACGCTCAAAAGCTCGATCGCCAAGATGAACGATTTGCTGGCACGGCTGGCGCCACAGGCCACGGCCCGCGCTTCGCCGACCGATCCGCAGCCGTTGCGCGACATCCTGTCCGCGGCAATCGCGGCGCACCGCGGGCCCCAGCCGGTGCAGCTGCTCGGCGAATGGGGCCACTGGGTAAACGCCGATGCCACGGCACTCGAGCAAGCGGTCGGCCATTTGCTGCAAAACGCCATCGAAGCGAGCCCCTCCGGGCAGCCAGTGGCGGTCCGCGCCAATGTTGACGGCAGCGAGCTGTGCATCGCCATCAGCGACAAGGGCGCCGGCATGGATCCCGACTTCGTGCGCAACAGCCTGTTCCGGCCGTTCGTCTCGAGCAAGCCGGGCGGCTTTGGCCTCGGCGCCTTCGAAGCCCGCTCGCTGGTTTCGGCGATGGGCGGCCGCCTGACTGTGGACAGCGCCCCCGGGCGGGGCACGACCTTCACCATCTGGCTTGCGGCGGCCGAGGCGCCGGGCACCGAGCAAAGGAAAACCGCATGAGCGCCGGCAGCGACAGGCCGACCCTGCTGATCGTCGAGGACGACGAGGGGCTGCAGCGGCAGCTCAAGTGGGCTTATGACGATTACGACGTGGTCGTGGTCGGCGATCGCGCCGCCGCGCTGGAAGCGTTGCGGGCGCACGAGCCGGCGGTCGTGACCCTCGACCTGGGGCTCCCTCCGGACCCGGACGGCACCAGCGAAGGCTTCGCTGCGCTGTCGGAGATGCTCGGCGTCAAGCCCGACGCCAAGGTGGTGGTCGCCTCCGGCCATGGCGCCCATGAAAGCGCGCTCAAGGCGATCGCGCTCGGCGCCTACGATTTCTATCGCAAGCCGATCGACATCGACGATTTGGGGCTGATCGTCGCGCGCGCCTTCAAGCTGCACGAGCTGGAAGCGGAGAATCGCCGGCTGGAGTCGGGCCTTGGGCAAACCGTGCTGGGATCGATGATCACTGCCTCGCCGGAGATGCACAAGGTCGCGCGAAGCATCGAGCGAGTCGCATCAACTGCCGTTTCGGTAATGCTGCTTGGTGCCAGCGGCACCGGCAAGGAATTGCTCGCCCGAGCGGTGCACGAACAGAGCGGCCGCGCGCACGGTCCCTTCATCGCCATCAACTGCGCGGCAATTCCCGAAAATCTGCTTGAGGCGGAACTGTTCGGCCACGAGCGCGGCGCCTTCACCGGAGCGGTCAAATCCAACGTCGGCAAGGTCGAGATGGCGGAGGGCGGGACCCTCTTCCTCGATGAAGTCGGGGACATCCCGCTGCCGCTGCAGGTCAAGCTGCTACGCTTCCTGCAGGAACGGGTCATCGAGCGGATCGGCGGGCGCCAGCAGATCGCCGTCGATACCCGCATCGTCTGCGCCACCCACCAGGATCTGGAGGCGATGATCGCCGACGGCCGCTTCCGTGAGGACCTCTATTACCGGCTTGCCGAGATCGTCATCAAGATCCCGGCACTAGGCGAGCGCGCGGGTGACGCCGTCCTTCTGGCGCGCCACTTCGTCAACCGCTTCGCGCCGGAAATGAATTCCAAGGTGCAGGGCCTGTCGCCCGACGCGGTTACAGCGATCGACGCCTATCGCTGGCCTGGCAACGTCCGCGAGCTCGAGAACCGGATCAAGCGCGCGGTGATCATGGCCGACGGCAAGTTGGTGGGCGCGGAAGACCTCGACCTGCCGCGCAGCGATGGTGCCGCCGCCGCCGAGGTCAACATCAACCTGCGCGCCGCCCGCGAAGTCGCCGACCGCAGGGCGATCCGCCAGGCGATGAGCCGAACCGACAACAATATCT
>JACCSV010000047.1 GCA_013812805.1 Sphingomonas sp.
GGTACCGGTTGCGGGCGTTGTCGAACAGGCGCCTCGGCACGCCCTTGAGTGGATTATGGGCCCCGGGAAGTTCCCATCGGATCCCGAGCTCCATGCACCTATTGAGGGCCACCCTGATTTTTTCCACGGTGGCTGGAGCGAGGCCAGAATCTGATTTTTCGGCAAGCCACTTGGCGACATCACGTGACGTGATCTCGTCCAAACGCATCTTCCCCCATCGAATTAAAACGTGGCGACGCAGGACCGATTCAAAGTTCTCGAGCGCCGGTGGCTTGATATCGCAAAGAGACGTCGGCGCGCATCTCATCGACAGGGCTGAAAGCTACGGCACAAGAACCGCCGACATTTCGCCGGGTAGAGGAATTGTGTGCCCCAAACCCTACCCAAGCGCGAGCGCAAGGTTTGCGTGCTTTCCGTAGGACGCCCCGCCTTTGCCTTGTGGAAGGGCTGGTGCCGCTTAGGTGACTCGAACACCTGACCCCATCATTACGAATGATGTGCTCTACCAGCTGAGCTAAAGCGGCTTTTCCAGGCAGGCCAGGCGCGCTCGCGCCGGGCGGCGCATCCCCTATCAGTGGCCTATCGCGCGGGCAAGACCGTGTCCGGGCTTGAGTTCGACCAGCCCCAGACCCAAAAGAAACTTGCCGCTCCCTGTTGTCCGCCCCGCGGGCCGGCGGCTATAGGCCGCCCGCACTGCGTTCAGCGTCTCGGAGCCAAGCCTTAGATGACCGCCCATATGCGCCTGCCGAAGACGGTAGTCGATTCGCTGCGGGCCGCACTGACCAGCAACGCGCTGCCCGGCGAGACCGATGGGCTCACCCGCCAGCACCTTCGCGAAGCCGCCGAATTCGTCGCCGCCGCAGCCGCGGTTCGCGCCGAAGGGACGAGCGCAATCCACATCGAATCCACCGGCGGCGAGGCGGGGCGCCGGCGGATGCGGCTGGTCACCGTCAATCGCGACATGCCTTTCCTGGTCGACAGCGTCGCCGGAGCGATCGCCGCTCGCGGCCTCGCCGTCCACCGGCTGCTCCACCCGATCGTCCCGGTCAGCCGCGACAAGGACGGCAAGCTCAAGTCGATCGGCGAGGGCGAGCCGGAATCGATCATCTACATCGAGCTCGACCGCGCCGACGCACGCGGGCGGCAGGAGCTGCTCAGCGAGCTTCGCAACGTCCTTGCCGACGTTCGCGCCGCGGTCCGCGACTGGCGGCCGATGCTGGCGCAGATGAAGTCCGACGCCGAGACTTTGGAAAAGCGCGATGCGGAAGGCGCCGCCCTGCTTCGCTGGCTGGCGGCGAACAATTTCACCTTGCTCGGCCACGCGCAGGTCAAAGGCGACGGCAAGATCGTCGAAGCGCGCGGCATTCTGAAGCGCGAGATGGCATTGTGGGACCGGAGTGCGGCGGAAGCGGCGATCGACCATCTGGCCGACGAATCGCGTACCGTCCTGATCCTCAAGTCCGACCGCATTTCGCCAGTCCACCGCCGGGTCCCGCTCGACGTCGTCATGGTGCGCCTCGCCGACGGTACGCTGTCGGTCCACACCGGCCTTTGGACCAGCGCCGCCCTGCGGACCTCCGCGGACCAGGTGCCCGTGCTCCGCGCTCGTTTGCGCAAGCTGGATGCCGAGCTTGGCTTCTCGCCCGCAAGCCATGCCGGCAAGGCGCTTGCCCACGCGGTCTCGACACTCCCCCATGACCTGCTGATCTCATTCAACGAGAAGGAAGTGCGCTCGGCGGCGCTGACGGCGATGAGTTTGGCCGATCGGCCGCGGCCCAAGCTGCTGCTTCTGCCCGGCGCCCTCCGCCGCCACATTTACGCGTTCGTGTGGTTGCCGCGCGAGGATCTAACCACCGCCCGCCGGACCGCGATCGGGCGGATGCTGGAGCTGGAGATCAAGTCGACGATCAGCAGCTGGTCGGTCGAGCTTGGCGAGGGCGAGCTGGCGCTGCTCCGCTTCACGCTGCCGGTCGATCCGGGCGCGAGGCTGCCCAACGCGGCCGCGCTTGACGAAGCGCTGGTCGAAATGGTGCGCGGCTGGGCGCCGGCGGTCGAGTCCGAGCTGGTCACCGCGGCCGGGCCGGCCCGCGCCACCCGCCTGGCGCTGACCTACGTCTCCGCTTTTCCCGACGGTTACCGGTCGCGGACCAGCGCGGCAGAGGCGGCGGCCGACGTCATCCGCCTCGGCAACCTGTCGAGCGAGGAGGCGCGCGGCGTCCGGCTGTCGCGCCTCGGCAATGGTGAGGGCGAGCTGCAACTGAAGACGTATCGCCGAGGCCAGTTGATCCCGCTTTCCGAGGCGGTGCCGGTGCTGGAGAATTTCGGCTTCAGCGTGCTGGAGGAAATTCCGACCGCACTTGCCGGCGGCACACTCGGCTACATCCACGATTTCCGGCTCGAGTTGCCCAATGTGGAATCGCTTGACTCGATCCTCGAGCGCTCGGCGGTGATCGAGGACGCAATCGCCTGCGTGCTCGGCGGCTCGGCCGAGAACGACGAGTTCAACCAGCTGGTGCTGCTGGCCGGAATCGATCCGAGCGCGGTGGTATGGCTTCGCGCGTGGTTCCGTTACCTGCGCCAGACGGGAAGCTCGTTCGGTCTGATCACCGTCGTCGATGCACTTCGACGCGCACCGGCGGCGACGTCGGCGCTGGTCGGGCTATTCAGGGCGGGGCACGACCCAGCGACGCGCAACCGCGAGGCCGAGGTCCAGCGGCGCCGCGCCGAATTCGATCAGGCGCTGTCGAAGGTGCGCTCGATCGATGACGACCGCATCCTGAGGCGGCTTTGCGCGCTAGTCGCCGCGATCGTCCGCACCAACGCCTTCGCTCCGGCGGCCGAGGAAGCGCTCGCCTTCAAGCTGAACTCGGCGCTGGTCCCCGGCCTTCCGGCTCCGGTGCCCTGGCGCGAGATCTGGGTCTATTCGCCGCGGGTCGAGGGAATCCACCTGCGCGGCGGAGCGGTCGCCCGCGGCGGGCTTCGCTGGTCGGACCGTCGCGACGACTTCCGGACCGAAATCCTCGGGCTGATGAAGGCGCAGCTGGTCAAGAATGCGGTGATCGTTCCGACCGGCGCCAAGGGCGGCTTTTATGCCAAGCAGCTGCCGCCGTCGGTCCGGCGCGAGGCCTGGCTCGCCGAGGGCAAGGCCAGCTACAGCATCTTCATCCGGTCGCTGCTGTCCGTCACCGACAATATCGTCAACGACAAGGTCGAGCACCCGCCCCACGTGGTCGTGCACGACGGCGACGACCCCTATTTCGTCGTCGCTGCCGACAAGGGCACCGCGACCTTTTCCGACATCGCCAACGGAATCGCGCTCGAACAGGGCTTCTGGCTCGGCGACGCCTTCGCCAGCGGCGGCTCCAACGGCTATGACCATAAGGCCATGGGGATCACCGCGCGCGGCGCGTGGATCTCCGTGCAGCGGCACTTCCTGGAGATGGGCGTCGACGTCCAGTGCGACCCGGTGACCGTCGCCGGAGTCGGCGACATGTCCGGCGACGTGTTCGGCAACGGCATGCTGCTGTCGAGCTCGATCCAGCTGGTCGCCGCCTTCGACCACCGCCACATTTTCATCGATCCCGACCCGGACCCCAACCTCAGTTGGCGCGAGCGCAAGCGGTTGTTCGACCTGCCGCGCTCGAGCTGGGATGACTACAACCGCAAGGTGCTGTCCAAGACCGGGGGCATTTACCCGCGCGACCAGAAGTCGATCAGCCTGTCGAAGCGCGAGCGCGAAGTGCTTGGCCTGGACGTCGCGACCACCGACCCCGCGACCATCATCAATGCGATCCTCAAGGCGCAGGTCGACCTGATGTGGTTTGGTGGCATCGGCACCTACGTGAAGGCCTCGACCCAAAGCCATGCCGACGTCGGCGATCCGGCCAACGATTCCGTCCGGGTAGATGCGCTGGACGTCCGCGCCCGGGTGATCGGCGAAGGCGCGAATCTCGGCATTACCCAGGCGGCCCGGATCGAATTTTCGGAAGAAGGCGGGCGGATCAACACCGACTTCATCGACAACAGCGCCGGCGTCGCCTGTTCCGACAAGGAAGTGAACATCAAGATCCCGCTCAACCGCGAAATGCGCGAGGGACGGCTGACCCTGGCCAAGCGCAATTCGCTACTGGCGCGGATGACCGACGAAGTCGGCGAGATGGTGCTCGAGGACAACCGGCTGCAGGCGCTGGCGCTGTCGATCGCCGAAAGCGGCGGCTCGTCCGCGCTTCCCGGCCAGGTTCGCACCATCGAGTTGCTCGAGGTGGCTGGCCGCCTCGACCGCAAGGTCGAAGGGCTGACGACCAGCGAGGAACTGCTGCGCCGCGGGCAGGACAAGCGCGGCCTTACCCGGCCCGAGCTGGCGGTCGTGTTGTCGGTCTCGAAAATGGCGCTTCAGGATGCGGCGGAGGAGCTCGACCTGGCCGGCGACAAATTGCTCGAGCCGGAGCTGTTTGCGGCTTTCCCAAAGGCGATGCGCAAGGCCCATGCGGACGCGATCCGCAATCATCGCCTGCGCAACGAGATCATCGCCACCCGGGTTGCCAACCGGCTCGTCAACCGCCTCGGGCCGGGAGTCGCGCTCGACATGACGGAGGAGGAAGGCGCCTCGCTCGGCCACGTCGTCGCCGCCTTCCTGGTTGCCGAACATTTGCTCGACCTCGACAAGCTGTGGGCGAAGATCGAGGAGGCGCAGCTCGCGGAAACGGTGCGCGTCGAGCTGTTCAGCATCGCCGCCACCAG
>JACCSV010000059.1 GCA_013812805.1 Sphingomonas sp.
ACCGAGATGAAGCTGCGGTTCATCGCCCGGCACATGATGTAGGAGAGGATGGCGCCCGAGCTTCCGACCAGGGCGCCGGTAATGATCATCGCGCTGTTGTGCAGGGTGAAGCCCATCGCCGCTGCAGCCCAGCCCGAGTAGCTGTTCAGCATCGAGATCACGACCGGCATGTCCGCCCCGCCGATCGGGATGATCAGCAGGAAGCCGATGGCGAAAGCCAGCGCGGTCAGGGTCCAGAACACCCACGGCGCCTGGTCCTGGGTGAAGTAAGCGATCAGCCCCAGGATCGCGGCTAGCGTGCCGAGGTTGATGACGTGGCGGCCGGGCAGCAGGATCGGCTTCCCCGACATGTTGCCGTTGAGCTTGAGGAAGGCGATCACCGAGCCGGAAAAAGTGATCGCGCCGATCGCGACGCCAAGCCCCAGCTCGACCCGGCTGACCGTCAATATGTCTCCAACGGCATCGACGATTCCGAACGCAGAGGGGTTGAGATAAGCAGCCGCCCCGACCAGCACCGCGGCCATCCCGACCAGGCTGTGGAACGCGGCGACCAGCTGCGGCATCGCCGTCATCTGGATGCGGCGGGCGGTGACGAGGCCAATGGCAGCCCCAACAATGATCGCGGCAGCGATCAAGAGTAAGTCAAACTCGTTCCCAGAAGAGCACCGTTCATAATAACCGGGATCGTCCGCTGGTGCGGTTACGCAGATAAATGAGGGCCGGTACTGGCTTAGCAGCGTAGTCACGACCGCAATCGCCATGCCGAGCATGCCCGCGCGATTGCCGCGCCGCGCCGTTTCCGGGCTCGACAGGCCGCGCAGCGCGACGATGAAGCAGACCCCGGCGATCAGGTAGGCGATCAGAACCCAGGGTGGGGTCGCGGAAGCTGCATGCTCCATTGCTAGCTCGCCTCGGTTTGGGCGGCGGCCTGCCGGTTATCGCGCAGTGCCAGATCCTTGCCGATCGAATATCCAGCGACGATGACGAGGACGAGGGCGACCCACCAGCGATGAGCCTTGACCCAGTCCGTTGCGCGACGAAGCTCCATCACCGCTCCTTCTTCTTGTACATCGCCAGCATCCGCGCCGTCACCGCGAAGCCGCCGAAGATGTTGATGCTCGCAAGCACCACCGCCAACAGCCCCAGCCATTTTGACGTCGCACTTCCGGCCGCCGCGGCCGCGATCAGCGCGCCGACCACGATCACAGAGGAAATGGCGTTGGTCACGCTCATCAGCGGCGTGTGCAGCGCCGGGGTCACCGACCAGACCACATAATAGCCGACGAAACAGGCGAGGACGAAGATCGACAGGATCGAGATGAAGTCCATGACCGCTCCGTTGCTTCAGGTACCAAGCGTTCTGGCGGCTGCGTCCGCGGCTGTCGAGAGCCCTGCGCGGCGGCGCTTCAAATCGCGGCAGGCGGCTGGTGGTTTCCGATTTCCTAACCTTTTGCCGTCATCAGCAGGCTCGTGCAGATACGCAGTCGAGATCCAGGTAACGCAAAGTCGTGGCGGCTCCTGCTTTGGACGGCCATAATCGGGCTTGTCTTCGGCCTCATCGGGTTCGGCGAGCTGCCGGAGGACAAGCTGCGGATGAGCCGCAACAATCTCCATCCGCATTCGGCGAGCGGCGAAATCGTTCTGGTCAGCATCGACGATCGCGCACTCCGCGAAGTCGGCCGCTGGCCGTGGCCCCGGCGCCGTCACGCCGAGCTGGTCGACAAGCTGACCGAGGCGGGCGCCGAGCGGATCTTCTTCGACATCCTGTTCGAAACCCACAGCACGGCGGAGGACGACAACCTCTTCGCAAGTGCAATCAAGCGCTCTGGCCGAGTCGTCCTGCCGGTTCGCGGCGCGACCGGTGCCAACGGTCTTGCCAAATCGAGCGGCCAACCGATCCCGATCCTTCGCGACCATGCTGAGCTGGGCTCGATTACGGTTCGCTACAATTATCAGAACGCTGTCTGGGAACTGCCCTATTCGGTGCCGGTCGACGGCAAGCCGGTCCCGTCGTTCGCGGCCAAGCTCGGACGACATGAAAAATCCACCGGGACGTTCACACCCGACTATTCTCTTCAGATTGCGTCGATCCCCACCGTCGGTGCGGAAACCGTGCTCAATGGCCAGTTCGACCCCCGGGCCGTGCGAGGCAAGGACATCATCATCGGCACCAATTCCGAAGTCATCGGCGACCAATATTTCGTGCCGGGACTTGGGCGGACCGGCGGCGTCTTCGTGCAGATCGCGGGTGCCGAGACCCTGAGGGCCGGAAAGGTAATCAGCGTCGGCTGGGTCCCTGCATTTCTCCTCGCGCTCGTGCTTACCGTCTATGCCACCATCCGCCGTGTGGGACGCAACCGCGGTCTTTTTGCGGCCGCTACGGTGGTGCTGGTGGCAGGGCCGGTGCCGCTCGAGGCGAATCTGATATTCGTGGACACCACGCCGGCGCTGTTCGTCATCCTTACCGTGTGGACGACGCTGTGGTGGCGGAATGTGCGTCGCACTGGCCTCGTCAATCCGATCTCCGGTCTTCCAAACCTCGATGCTCTTCGCGCCAATCGGGCCGGCCGATCCCAGGCCATCATCGCCACTCGAGTCCTGAACTATGAAGAAGCCCTCGCGACCCTGCCCCGGGACAGCGAGCGCCAGCTTGTGCAGCAGATCGTTTCCAGGCTGCGCGTCGGGGATCCCGATCGAGTCCTGTATCAAGGCGACGGCGGAATTTTTGCCTGGTTCGAAGAGGCGCGCCTGCCGTTCGGCAACCATATCGATGCGCTCCACGGGATGTTCCGCAATCCCGCCCGTATCGCGGGACAGTCGATCGACCTTTCGGTCGCGTTCGGAGTGGAGATCGGCAGCAACAGATCGCTCTCGAGCCGCCTCGCGAGTGCTCTCGTCGCCGCGGAAGAGGCTGCGCATGCCGGCCTGAAGCGGAAATATCACGATCCGGAGACGCTCCAGAACGCCGCCTGGAAGCTGTCGATGCTGAGCCAGCTCGATTCGGCCATCGACAAGGGCGAGGTCTGGATCGCCTATCAGCCCAAGCTCGAGCTTTCGACACGGCAGATTGTCGGCGCCGAGGCCCTTGCCCGCTGGACCCACCCCGAGAAGGGCCCGATCGCCGCGTCCGAATTCGTTGCCGCCGCCGAGCAGCACGACCGCATCGGCAAGCTCACCGATTTCGTCCTCGACCGCGCAATCGCCGCGGCGGCAGCGATCACCCGCCATCATCCAGGCTTCGGAGTGGCGGTGAACCTGTCCGCTCGCCTGTTGAGCGACCAGGGCTTCGCGCTCCGTCTAACCGCGATGCTGGCGCGTAATCGGTTGCAGCCGCAGCAGCTGACGCTGGAGCTCACCGAAACTGCGGAGCTCGCCAGCAGCGGAGCCGCGTTCGACGTCCTTGCGACGCTTCGCGAGATGGGGGTCGCAATCTCGATCGACGACTACGGCACTGGCCTGTCGACGCTGGAATATCTCAAGAAGGTCCCTGCCGGCGAAATCAAAATTGACCAGAGCTTCGTCAAGGGCATGCTCGACAACCGCAGCGACCGCCTGATGGTGCAATCGACCATCGGCCTCGCCCATTCGCTCGGTCGGCGAGTGGTCGCGGAAGGGGTCGAGCAACGCGATACCCTTGAAGCATTGGCAGAAATGCAGTGCGACTTCGCGCAAGGTTTCATCGTCGGGCGGCCGATGAGCCTGGAGAGCCTGATGCGCAGATTGCCAGCCGCAAACGAGCACCGCGTGGCCTGAATAGTTAACGTTTGCTAACCATAACGATTAAGGTTAATATCCCCTCCGCTGTCTCTGTGCAGTGTGGACAAAGGGGAAGATCGATGGGCAAGCAAACACGGCCGATCCGTGATTGGTGGAGCTATTGGTGGGGCGGCGGCACCGGAAGCTCCGGCTCGGGCGGCTGATCGCTCGAACACATTGAGTACTGAACCGCAGAGCACCTGCGAAAGCGGGTGCTTTTGCACGTCAGCCGAACGGCACGGCGACGATCATGGTTAGCCAGCGACTGCATGCTTCGCATTCGCGCGGGTGGACAGTTTCGCGCGCCTGGCGGTAGACGTCGTGGCCACTCGCTTTCCTAGCTAGGTCCCAGTCATCCGCCACCGTGTAGCTCGCGCTCGTAAATACCTCGGCGGCACGGGACTGGGCCCGTTGCTGGTCCGCGCCCTCGCCGGCACCGGCGCAGTGCGGATGGGGGCGATGATCGCCAGCTTCATCGTCGGCATCCAGCTCGCCCGCGGGCTCGGCGTCGAGGGCTATGGCTACTACGGAATCGCCTTGTCGATCCTGACGATTGTCGGGGTCCCGGCCGAGCTCGGCCTGCCGCGCCTGGTTACGCGCGAGGTTGCAGCCGCCTCGGCGCGCAAGAACTACCCGCACCTGCTTGGTGTGCTTCGCTGGGCCAACCGGACCGCAACTGCGATCTCGCTGGTGATGGCGTTGGGGGTCGTCGTCGCCGCGCTGGTGTTGCTGGATCAGGGCAAGCAAACGCTGGGCCTGTCGCTCCTGTTCGGCGCACCGATGATCCCGCTGATGGCGTTGGCACGGATCCGGGGCGGAGGACTTCAAGGTCTGCATCACATCGTCCGCGGCCAGATCCCGGCGACCTTGCTCCGAGCGGTGCTGCTGTCGCTGCTGCTGCTTGGCGCAGCCGCGCTGGGGGTCACGCTCGACCCTCCGGCGGCGATTGCGCTCTACTCCGTGACAGCGGCCGCGGTGTTCCTGCTGGCCCACGTCTGGCTTCGGCAGCGATTGCCAACGGATGTTTCGGCAGAGGTGGTGAAAGGCGGGCGTCAGTGGATCGCCAGCTCGATCCCGATGTCGCTCAGCGACGGAATGCGCACGGTGCAGAAGGAGGTTTCGATCCTCATCGTCGGGCTGATCGTCGCGCCCGCGGCGGTCGGCCTGTTCCGAATTGCTTACATGACGGTGATGATGGCGGCAGTCCCGGTCCAGGTGGTCGCTCGCGTCGGGCTGCCGGTGATGGCGCAATTGCACGCACAAAATGAACGCGAGCGGCTGCAAAAGGTCGTCACCGCCTTCGCCTTCGCCCAGCTGGCGGGCGTCACCGCACTGTCCCTGCCCTTGCTGCTGTTCGCTGCCCCGCTGCTGAGCTTTGCCTTCGGCCGCGATTTCGCGGACGCCGCCGATGCGCTCCGCATTCTCGCCATCGGGCAGATCATCAACGCCGCGTTCGGGCCCAACGCCGCCCTGCTCAACATGACCAATCTCGAGCGCAGGGTCACTCGCGCGTTGGCGATCACCCTGCCGGTGACCGCCATCGCGGTATCGGTGCTGGTCTACCGCTGGGGGATAACCGGTGCCGCCACCGGCCTCGTGGCATCGACCCTATGCTGGAACATCCTCGTTTCGAGAGACGCCTGGAGGCTGCTCGGCATCGACACGTCAGGCGTGGTCGCAACGCTCCGCAGGCTCAGCTGAGCAGCGGCCAGCTGAAGGTCTCGAATTCCTCGGCGAACAGTTGGTTGATCAACGCAATCTGGTCGGGGCGAAGCGCCGTCGCCGGATCGACCGACTCCGACCCAAAGCCGCGCTTGGCGTGGACCAGCGAAACCGACTGCTGACCGCGCGACCGGAAGAAGGCGTCCAGGTCTTCGGCGAGCGTTTCGGCTTTCCAGGGGACCCCGACAACCCGGCCCGCCAGGTCACGGTAACGATCGATGTTGAGCACGCTCGCGATCGTCCCGGCGGCAATCACCCGGTCGACTGCGTCGGCGATCGTGTCCGGCGTTTCCGTCAGCGACCCGCCGCTGCCGTACGCCGACGCATGCTTCTGCCAGTTCGCCAGCGACATGACCTTGGCGTATGGCGACCGTTCGACATAGACTAGCTGATAGTCGGCGGCTTCGGGGACGAAGCGCAAGACATCGGCCAGCGGCATATGGTTGTTGAAGCGCGAGCGCGGACGGCGGACCGATCCGAGCCGCGCCGGCGACGCGCCCGCCAGCGACTTCACATAGCGTCGTTCGAGCATGGTTCGAACGACTTTGGGGAACAAGCGGCTTGCATAGTTGCGCGGCTCGCCCATCGTTCCGAGGCGATGATGCTCGTCGGCGGGCGTAACGGGCGTGACGATGTCGTCCGGCCCGCAAAGCTGCGACAGCGCGATCTCGGCGCTGGTCCCGGCAACCTTGATCCCCTTGATGAATACGAACTTGTGCCGGTGGGACAGGATCATCCGTGGCCCTTTAACACGGCCCCGAGGTGTGCCAAGTGGGCCTCTCCCAAGCGCCGCCCGATGCGAGGTTTTGCAAAAAGTGGTCCAACAAGGCGCACACACCGACGTCCGACCCAACCTGTTCCTGGTCGGCGCGACCAAGTGCGGCACGAGCTCGTGGTACACCTACCTCCGCACCCACCCGGACATTTTCTTTTCGCCGGTCAAGGAGCCCGCCCATTTCTGCTCCGACCATCCCTCGGACGGCCGCGTAACCGATCGCGGTGAGTATCTGCGCCTGTTCAAGGACGCAGGGTCGGCCAAGATCGTTGCCGAGGCCAGCACCGGCCATTTGTTCAGCGAAGTCGCGGCGCGCAACATCCGCGAGTACAACCCGGACGCCAAGATCATCATCTTCGTTCGCGACCAGGAAGGTTTCCTCGCCTCGCGCCACAACCACATGCTGTTTTCCGGGCGCGAGAATATCGCCGACTTCGAGACCGCATGGCGCCTCTCCGGCAAGCGCGACAAGTCGAACATGTCGCCATACTGCAAGCGCGCGGAAACGCTCGATTATCGAGCCGCCGGCGAATTCAGTCCTCAGGTCGAGCGCTATTTTGCCGAGTTCCCGAGCGATCAGATCCGGGTCTTCCACTTCAACGACTGGACCAGGAACCCGCGCCGGACCTACCTCGACATCATGGAGTTCCTGGGTCTCGAAGACGACG
>JACCSV010000064.1 GCA_013812805.1 Sphingomonas sp.
TTCATCGACACCACCTCTTCCTCGGTCACGCCGAGGTCGGTGGCGATCTTGGTCACGTCTTGAGGCTTGAGATCGCCTTCTTCGAACGCGTCGATCTGGTTCTTCATCCGGCGAAGGTTGAAGAAGAGCTTCTTCTGGGCGGCGGTGGTGCCCATCTTCACCAGGCTCCACGAGCGCAGGATGAACTCCTGGATCGAGGCGCGAATCCACCACATCGCATAGGTCGCGAGGCGGAAGCCGCGGTCCGGCTCGAACTTCTTCACGCCCTGCATCAGGCCGATATTGCCTTCGCTGATCAGCTCGCTGACCGGAAGGCCGTAGCCGCGGTAGCCCATCGCGATCTTGGCAACGAGGCGAAGGTGAGAATTCACCAGCTTGGCCGCCGCCTCGGTGTCGTCATGCTCGCGCCAGCGCTTGGCGAGCATATACTCTTCCTCAGGCGCGAGGATCGGAAATTTCTTGATTTCGGCTAGGTAGCGGTTGAGCCCCGCTTCCCCGCCCGAAGCGGGGATCGACATCGCTCTACCTTTTTGCGCAGCCATTGCTTCGTCTTTCTCCTTGGGCAGCCCTCCGAACGCGGCGGGCGAGCCAATCAACCTTATACACCAAGAGCAGTGAACAGTTCCTGCATGTCGGGTGGCATGCCACTGGAGAACGACAGTCGGTGCTTCGTTACGGGGTGCGTAAAGCCCAGCTCCGCCGCATGTAAAGCCTGCCGCTGAAAGCCCAGCGATTTCAGAAGGTCACGGTGGGCCTTCCCGGAGCCGCCATAGACCGGATCGCCAAGCAAGGGGTGCCCGATCGACGCCATGTGAACGCGGACCTGATGAGTGCGGCCGGTTTCCAGCGCGCATTCGGTGAGGGTTGCGTCGCCTAGAAGCGTCAGCCGCTTCCAGTGAGTGACGGCACGCTTGCCCTTGCCGGCGGGCACAATCGCGATCTTCTTGCGGTTGGCCGAGGAGCGGGCCAGCGGCGCGTCGATCGTGCCTTGCGCGCTCTTCGGCACGCCGGTGACGATCGCCAAATAGCGGCGGTCGATGCTGTGGGCGGCGAACTGCCTGGCTAGGCCTTCATGGGCGACGTCCGATTTGGCCACCACCAGCAACCCGGATGTGTCCTTGTCGATGCGGTGGACGATGCCCGGTCGGCCGACGCCCCCGATGCCGGACAGCGATCTTCCGCAATGGTAGAGGAGCGCGTTGACCAAAGTGCCGTCCGCATTGCCAGCGGCCGGATGGACGACGAGGCCGGCCGGTTTGTCGAGCACCAGCAGATGCTCGTCTTCAAACACGATCTTGAGCGGTATGTCCTGCGCGATGTTGTGGGCAGGGGTCGGCACCGGCACGTCCAGCCGCAGCGCTTCGTCACCGCAGACCTTGGTTGCCGGATCGCGAAGCGCGGCGCCGCTTTCACCGGTCAGCGCGCCCGACCGGATCAGCGCTTTCAGCCGCTCGCGCGACATAGCCGGCACCGCGGCGGCGAGCGCGCGGTCGAGCCGCCAGCCGGCATGGGCTGGCTCGAGCTTCACCTCGATCGTCTGATGTTCCCCCATCGACCTCGCGATATTGGGGGCGGACACAGAGGGTTCAAGCGGGTCTGGCGCTTGCGCTCCATCGGACCTTGCCGCATCAGTCGCGGCGATGAACGCCGTCGATCTCGCCAGCCTGCTTTGCTCCCGCCTGTGCCACGACCTGATGTCTCCCGTGGGCGCCCTCAACAACGGCGTCGAGCTGCTCGCTGACGAGCAGGACCCGGAAATGCGCGAGCGCTGCATCGACCTGCTGGCCGAAAGCGCACGGACCTCGGCCAACAAGCTCAAATTCTTTCGTCTTGCCTTTGGCGCCGCCGGGGGCTTCGGGGACGCCATCGATACCGGCGAGGCGCGGGCCGCGCTCGAAGGGCTGTTCGGAAGCGACGGCCGCCACGAGCTCGGCTGGATGGTCGGCGACGCCAAACTGTCGAAGGGCGCGACCAAGCTGCTGCTCAACCTGGCGCTGATCGGCGGCGATGCGCTGGTCCGCGGCGGCCGGCTCGACGTCGGCGCCGAGACTGGAGCGATGGGGCTAGAAATCGTCATCCGCGCCGAGGGGCCGCGAATTGTCGTCGACCAAGGTATTCGCGAAATGCTGGTCAGCGGCCGCGAGGATGCGGTCGAGCCGCGCTCGGCGGGCGCCTGGCTCGCCCACAGCCTCGCGGCAGAGGCCGGCGGCACAATCCAGCTGTCGCAACCCAGCGACACCGTGCTGATGATCGGAGCCACGCTTCCGGCGCAGGGCTAACGCCGCTTTAACTCCTGCTGCCCATAACGGCCGCTCCGCTTGGGGGCTGCTGCGCCGATGGACGATTTGATTGCCGACTTCGTTGCCGAATGCCGCGAGATGCTCGAAGCGCTGGGTGGTGAGCTTGTCGCTTGGGAAGCGACGCCCGACGACCGCGCCCGGCTCGATTCCATCTTCCGCTTCGTCCACACCGTCAAAGGCAATTGTGGCTTTTTCAATTTCCCCCGGCTCGAGGCCCTAAGCCACGCCGCCGAGGATGCGCTCGCGGACGTTCGCGCCGGCCGCCGCCAGGCCGACGGCCCGCTGGTCAGCGCGGTGCTCGCGATCATCGACCGTATCGGCGAAATGATTGCCGCGATCGAAAACGGCGGCGAAGTGCCGGAGGGGGACGACAGCGCCTTGATCGACGCGCTGGAGCCCGGCGCCGAAGGCGCTTCCGCGCCGCTGGCGAGCGCAGTTCCCGAAACCGAAGGCCGTTCCGCCGCGCCGCGCACCATCCGCCTCTCCGTCGAACTTCTCGATCGGGTGATGAGCACGGTTTCAGACATGGTGCTGGCCCGCAACGAGCTGGCCCGCCGGCTTCGCGAATCCCCGACCGACGTGCCGGTCGACGGCGCCTTTGAACGCTTGTCCTCGATCATCGCCGAGATGCGCGACGCGATTACGCGAACCCGGATGCAGCGGATCGAGAATCTGTTCGTCGCCTTGCCGCGCCTAGTTCGCGATCTCTCCGCCGAGCTTGGCAAGCAGGTGCTGGTCGATGTCGAGGGCGGCGATGTCGAGCTCGATCGCGAGATGATCGAGATGATCCGCGATCCACTGACGCACATCGTCCGCAACGCAGTCGACCACGGCATCGAAACGCCGGCCGAACGCAGGGAAGCGGGCAAGCGGGAGATCGGCATCCTCGCAGTCTCGGCACGCCAGTCCGGCAACCAGATATTCATCGACATCCACGACGATGGCCGCGGCATCGACGGCAAGCGTCTGGTGGACAAAGCCATCTCCGCCGGAACCCTCGACAAGAGTGCCGCGGCGCAGCTGAGCTCACGCGAGCAGCTGGCGCTGATCTTCGAGGCGGGCCTGTCGACCGCCAGGGAAGTCACCGCAATCTCCGGCCGCGGCGTCGGCATGGACGTCGTCCGCTCCAACGTCGAGCGCATTGGCGGCATCGTCGAGGTCGACAGCACGCCCGGCGAAGGCACGCGCATGACGCTTCGGGTGCCGCTGACCCTGACGATTATCCCGGCGCTGACCGTGTCGATCGGCTCCCAGCATTTCGCCATCCCCCGCTCGGCGATCGAGGAGATCGTCCGCGCCAACAGGGATTCAGTGACCCTCGACAGGATCGGCGGGGCAGGGGTAGCGACGATCCGGGGCCGCCGGGTTCCCGAAGTCGCGCTTGCCGACATCCTCGGCCTCGACAGCCAGGTACCGGATAGCGAGCGCAACCTCGTCGTTCTGCGCCCCGCGGGCGGCGACGTTTATGCGCTGGCGGTCGACAAGATCCACGATCACGAGGAACTGGTGGTCAAGCCGGCCGCTCCGGCGGTGATGGCGACCGGTCTCTATGCGGGCACCACTCTGGCCGATGACGGCAGCCCGATCCTGCTGTTCGACCCGGCCGGGCTGGCCCGGGTCGGCGGCGTCAAACTGGAATCGCAGGAGCGCACTGCCCGCGTCGCCGAGGGCCCGGCGAAAGTCACGGCGCAAGCCACGGACGTGCTGCTGTTCCGCGGGCTGGACGGCGGCCGGCGAGCACTCCGCCTGGCGATCGTCGACCGCATCGAGGAGGTCCCGGCAAGCGCGATCCGGCACGCCGCCGGGCAGCTGCGCGTACAGCTAGGGGAGGCCATCCTGCCGCTCGCTGGGGTCAACGGCGAGCTCCCCGACGACAAGGTTCGCCTATTCCGGCTCAACGACGGGTCGAACGAGATTGGCTACGCCATCCGTGAGGTCATCGACCTATCGGCGATCGAGAATGAAGTGATCCTCGCCGACGGTCCGGGCGAGATCGCCGGGGTGAGCCTGATCTGCGGGGAGCCGGCCGAGCTCGTCGACGCGCATTATCTGTTTTCCAAGCACCTCGGCGTCTCCGCCGGCCGCTCGTCGGACCAGCCGGTCTGCCGACTGCCGAGCGGCGATGCCTGGATGCAGCACATGCTTCGCCCGATCGTCGAAGCCGCGGGCTACCGCGTTGTCGGCGACGAGGAAGAGGGCGAGGCCGACCTGGTCATCGCGACAGACAGCAAGGAGGCCGCCGAGGTGGCCGCGGCGCGCCGGATCGTGCTTCGCGCCGACCCCGACGCGGCGGACGACGAGGATGAGAGCATCTACCGCTACGACCGCGCCGGGCTGCTGCTGGCGCTCAAGGCCGCGGGGAGTTGCAAATGAACCAGTTGCTGCTGATCGTCACCATTGCCGGGCAACGCGTCGCGCTTCAGGCAGCCGCCGTTGAATCCGTCGTCGCGCTCGACACGCTGATCCCGGTGCCGCGCGCCGCGCCGCACGTCGCCGGACTGTCGGCACTTCGCAGCCGGGTGCTGACCGTCATCGACTGCATGCGCTCGCTCGACCTCGGCGCGACCGAGTGCGCGGACGGCATCCGCGAAGCCGCGGTCGTCGAGCTCGACGGCCACCATTATGCTTTGCTGGTCGACCTCGTCGAAGACGTTGTCGAAGCCACCTCCGATCCGGCGCCGGTGCGCGCGGCGATGGGCAAAGGCTGGGAACGAGTCTCCCATGGCATGGTCGAGACCGAGCAGGGGCCGCTCCTCCTGATCGATGTCGCGGCGCTTGTTTCCGGCGCCGAGGCCCGCGCGGCTTAAGCTCTTCGTTACTCTTAACTTGTACCGCTTGCGGCACATCAGCGGGAAGCCCGAAGCATGAAAAGTTGTTTGATCGTCGACGATTCCAAGGTGATCCGCAAGGTCGCCAGGCACATCCTCGAAACCCTTCAGTTCGACGTCGAGGAAGCCGGCGACGGCCAGGAAGCTTTGACCCGCTGCGAGGCGAAGATGCCGGATGTCGTTCTCCTCGACTGGAACATGCCGGTGATGAGCGGGATGGAGTTCCTCCGCCTGCTTCGCCAGCGCGGCCATTCCGACCAGCCCAAGGTGGTGTTCTGCACGACCGAAAACGACATGGCGCACATCCGCGCCGCGCTCGAGGCTGGCGCCGACGAATATGTGATGAAACCCTTCGACCGAGAGACGCTGCAAGTTAAACTGCAACTCGTCGGCGTCGCCTGATCGTCACGCCGGTGGAGCGGGCGCTCGCAACGACGCGGCACCGCGAGGATGCCCGAGGGGGCTCACGCCGCATCCGGGTGATGCTGGTCGACGATTCGGCGGTCGCCCGGGCGGTGCTGTCGCGAATGATCGAAGCCGATCCGGCGTTCGAGATCGCGGCGGTTGCCGGAACCGCCGAGGACGCCATCGACGTTTTGCAGTCGGTGCAGGTCGATACCGTCGTTCTCGACTTGCAGATGCCGGGGGCAGGCGGGCTCGTTCTCATCCCCGAGGTCCTCGAAGCGGCCAATGGCGCTCGAGTGATGATCGTCTCCTCGCTCGCTGACGAGGGCGCCGAGCAGACCATCGCCGCGCTCGCCCACGGGGCTGCCGACGCAATCCCCAAGCCGGGCGCCGGCCGCTTCAACGGCCGCTTCTCCCAGGTGTTGCTGGCCAGGCTGAAGGCGCTTGGCTTTGCCGACGACCGGGAGCCGCTGCCGCAGCCGATCAAGCTGCAGGGCTACGTGCCGCTGCGGGCGATGCCTGCGGATCCGATCGGAATCCTGGCGATCGGTGCGTCCACCGGCGGAATCCATGCGCTTTCCACCCTGTTCATGGCGCTTCCCGCCCGGACCGGGGTGCCGATCCTGGTCACCCAGCATCTGCCGCCACCGTTCATGCCGGTGTTCGCTCGCCAGCTCGCCGTGTCAGCGCGGCGCGAAGTGCTGGTCGCAACCGACGGCATGCTGATCGAGCCCGACCGGATAGTGATCGCGCCAGGGGATGCCCATCTCACCATCGAGCCGTGCGCCGCGGGCCACGTGGTGCGACTGACCGGCGAGCCCTCGCGGAGCGGCTGCATGCCATCGCTCGATCCGATGTTCGCTTCGGTCGGACTGCACTTTGGCGCGCGGGCGCTCGGCGTCGTTCTGACCGGGATGGGACGCGATGGCGTCGACGGCGCCTCGCGCCTGGTCGCCTGCGGCGGCTCGATCCTCGCGCAGGACGAGGACAGCTCGGCGGTGTGGGGGATGCCCCGCGCGGTGGTCGAAGCGGGGCTCGCCTGCGCGATCATGCCGCCCGAAAAGATCGCACGCCGGATCGCGTCGAGAACCGGGGACGGCGCGTGCAGGTAAGCGACAGCTCCAGCCGGATTCTCGCCGGCCTACTCGAGGCCCGAACCGGCCAGCAGCTGACGATGAATCGGCGCTGGCGGATCGAGACGGCGCTGTCGGTGCTGCTTCGCGAACGCGGGATCGCTACGCTGGACGAGTTGATCACGATCCTGGTCATGGGCCGTGAGCCGGGGCTGCAGGACCGAGTGGTCGAAGCGCTGCTCAACAATGAAACCTATTTCTTTCGCGACCGCGCGCCGTTCGACCTGATTGCGCGCCATGCGCTTCCGCAGCTTGCGCAGCGCCGACAGTCGACCCGCCAGATCCGCATCTGGTCGGCCGGCTGCTCGTCCGGCCAAGAGGCTTATTCGCTAGCGATGCTGTTTGCCGAGAATGCGGCGCAATGGCGCGGTTGGACCATCGATATCCTCGGCACCGACGTGTCCTCGCACATCGTCGATCGCGCCCGGCGTGGCGTCTACACCCAGTTCGAGGTGCAGCGCGGCCTCGGCATCAATCAGATGATCCGCTGGTTCGAAGAGTGCGAGGACGGCTGGCGAGCGGTGGAAGAGGTGCGTAGGCCGGTCCGTTTCCAGGTCCACAACCTGCTCGAGGCGCCGCCGCAGCCGAGCGACTTCGACCTCGTGCTGTGCCGCAACCTGCTGCTGTACCTGACGAATGACAAACGCACGCTCGCGTTTGAGCGGCTTGCGAGCGCGATGGCGCCGGACGGCTGGCTGATGCTCGGCGCCGGCGAAACCGTAATTGGGCAGACGAGCCGGTTCGGCGCGGACGTCGAGGCTCGCGGCCTCTACCGGCGCACCGGCGGCGATGCCGTCGTCGAGAAGCGTGTGGGCGAGCGCAGGACGGCGGCAAAGACTTGACCGCAAGGCGCACTCATGCGCCATTTCGCCGATGCACCTGATCGAGCGGCCTTCGCCCAATTTCGACGAACGCGCGCTCCCGGTATCGATGATCGTCCTCCATTATACCGGCATGCCCGACTGCGAAGGGGCACTCGCGCGGCTGTGCTCGCCGGAAGCGAAAGTGTCGTCGCATTATTGCATCGACGAGGACGGCAGCATCTATCGGCTGGTCGATGAAACCATGCGGGCCTGGCACTCCGGCAAGTCGCGCTGGCGCGGCACCGCCGACGTTAATTCGGCGAGCGTCGGGATCGAGATCGTCAACCCGGGCCACGAATTCGGTTACCGGCCCTTTCCCGATGAGCAGATGGCTGCGCTGATCCCGCTGGTCGCCGAGATCAAGGACCGTCACGGGATCGGCCGCGGCAATGTGGTTGGCCATTCCGACGTCGCGCCCGATCGCAAGGAAGACCCAGGAGAGCTGTTTCCGTGGGACGCACTGGCCAAGCGGCGGCTGGCGCTGCCGAGCCCGACCCGCAACCTCGTCGACCCGTTCTGGACCGACGCCGGATTTCTGCTGGCGCTGGAGCGGTTCGGCTATGACGTGACGGATCCGCAAAAAGCGGTGATCGCGTTCCAGCGACGATTCCGGCCCGAGCAGCTCGACGGCATCATCGACGGCCAATGCCGGGCAAAGCTCCTGTCGCTGTTGCTGCCGCGCCCGCAGTAAGCTGAGGCGGCCTAGACGAACTCGACCTTCGTGCCCTTGCTCACAGCTTCGGCAAGCTCCTCGGCATCCCAGTTTGTCAGCCGAACGCACCCGTGGCTGCTGGTCTTGCCGATCAGCTTCGGGTCCGGAGTACCGTGGATCCCATATCCTTCCTTGCTGAGATCGATCCACGTGCCGCCGACCGGATTGTTGGGGCCGGCGGCGATGGTCAACTTCTTGTCAGGACCCCAGTCGCGTCCTTCCGGACTGAAATGATATGTCGGTGCGGCGGCGACGGTGGTCACCTCCATGCTGCCGTCGGGGGATGGAAAGGTGCTGCTGCCGACCGTCGCCGGGTAGGTGGCCACCAGCGCTCCGTCCTCTGAATAGGCACGCACGCTCGCTGCCGCCTTGTCGACTTCGATACGCACGACCTTTGCATCCAGCTTGTCCTTGCCGGGGACGATCACCGTGATTTCGGTTCCGGGGCTGGCGAAGTCGGCTCCCGGGTTGAGCGCTTTCAAGAAACCCTGGCTCATGTGGAATTTCTCGGCGATCGCTTCCGCCGGGCTCTCGTAACCGAGCGTGTCCAGCTCCGCCTGGTCTTCCATGTCTTCGGGGACGCTGACGAACGGGCCTGAAACATCGTCTGCGGTGATCGTGTAACGTTGCGTCAGCTCGCCGGAATAAGCGGCTTGCAGCTTTCGGAGCAGCGCCTCCGAGACCTTGCCGTCTGCTGTCATGTCGTTGGCGCGCTGAAAAGCCTCGATGGCGCGAACCGTGTTTCCACCCATCGCTCCGTCGACGACGCCCGGCGAATGGCCGCTATGATCGAGCAGAATTTGGGCGGCGAGCAACTCTTTCGTCGTCGCTCCTGTGAAAAGCTGCTCCGGCGCGCCTGGAAGCGAGAAGGTTGGCGGATCTTGAGCGATTGCGCCTGAGCTTCCGGCGGCGGCAAGCAAAAGTGCGGGGACGAGCAATAGCGTGGATGTGTGTTTGGACATGACTGACTTACGGGTCGATCATCCGAATGTTCCTGAAATTGAGCGCATTTCCTCTGTGAGGCCGAGATTCCTTCGCGCAGACGCGGCGGATCATCGGATCAGATGTGGCCCAGCAATGCTCAAGCCTTGAGCACCGTCACCTTCAGGTAGGTTGCCGGTATTTCGGTGCGGTCGCTTCCCGCCTGGTTCTGCGCTTCGAACAGCGCCGTAAGCTCGGCCTCGAGCTCGACTTCGCGACCGTCTTTGGCTGCTGCATCGAAGGCATTCATCGTCGGGCCGTAGTACGTTCGGAACGTCGCGAGAAGCTCGTGCGGCGGGCCGGGGTGCCGAAACGAGTAAGTCGCGCGTTCGCAGCTTATGTCCTCGGACCGCACACCGGCGGCGCCGAACCGTTCCTTTACATTGTCCTCGACACCCCAGGTCACCGGGCTGATGAAGCCTTCGGGCGGAGGCGGAGTGAAGGCGGCGCTGATTTTGAGAATCTGTGCGACCAGCGTTGGATCGCCCGGAATCCAGTTGCCCATGACGATGCGGCCGCCGCGGCGGGTGACCCGCACCATCTCGCGAGCAACGTCAATCGGGCGCGGGGCGAACATTGCGCCGAAAATGCTGACGACGAGGTCGAAGCTTTCGTCGGCAATGCCGTCCAGGTTGGAAGCATCGCCTTCCTGGAAGCGCAGGTTTTTCAGTCCGGCGGCCTCGGCGCGGGCATTGCCGGCCGCGACGAGATTGGAAGCGATATCGACTCCTAGCACATTGGCGCCGCGCTCAGCCTCCGGTATGGCGGTGGTGCCGTCGCCGCAACCGAGATCGAGGACGTCCATTCCGGCGCTGACGCCAAGGCTGTCGACCAAGTCTTCTCCGCTCTGCCGCATCGTCGCGGCGATTCGCGTGAAGTCTCCCTTTTCCCACAGCGTCTTGTTCGGATTCACCGGCTGCTCTCCCACTGTTGATGGCGAAGGCTTATCACAGATCAGTCCTAGCTTCCGGCCCACCGTTTCTCCCTGGATCGACGCGGCCCGTGGGCTCCGACGCAGTCAGGCCAGGCTTGCAGCGGTCGTCTGATACTGTTCGCGCACTTTCTCCAGCGACGGCCCCTGCAGCTCCTGCTCGGCAAGCGACAGCAGGTTTTTCGCCTCGGCTCCCAGAGCCTCCCGTGCCTCGGTGGATTTGCACTGGGCTCCGACGGCGGCCAGAGCGGCGAAAGCGTGCGTCGCGGCGTTCATGTCTTTGGCCACATATTGCCGCATTCGCCCGAAGCCGCGCTCGACAAACGCGTCAAAGCTGTGGGGTAGCGCAATCACGCGCAGCTCGCCGTCCTTGTCGACCCGCCGGGGCGAGGGGATTCGTCTACGACCGA
>JACCSV010000114.1 GCA_013812805.1 Sphingomonas sp.
CAGGTCGAGCGCTATTTTGCCGAGTTCCCGAGCGATCAGATCCGGGTCTTCCACTTCAACGACTGGACCAGGAACCCGCGCCGGACCTACCTCGACATCATGGAGTTCCTGGGTCTCGAAGACGACGGGCGAACAAGCTTCGAGCGGGTCAACGAGGCCAAGCATCGCAAGGGCAAGCTGATCATCCGCCTGATTCGTCAGCCGCCCTGGCCGGTTGTCCCGCTGATCCAGACGTTCGGGATCAGCACCCGCTTCCGCCTTACGGTCCGAAAGTGGGTGTCGCGGCTGGACACCTGGCGCGGCTCCCGGACCAAGCTCGACGAGCGGATGAAAGCCGAAATCCACGCTTACTACAAAGCCGACAACGACCGGCTTGCGCCGAGAATCTGGACGGGCTCGCGCCCCGAAGCTGCGGATCCCGTTTCGACGAATGTGTCGGCGGCCTAGAACAATGTCGTCAGCGAAGACCGCCAAACCCAGCTTGTTCATCGTCGGCGCGCCCAAGTGCGGCACCACCGCCTGGGTTCAATATCTCAAGACCCACCCGGACATCTGTTTCTCGCCGATCAAGGAGCCACATTATTTCTGCTTCGACCTGAAGTGGCGCTATTTCCACAGCGAGCAGGAGTATCTGAAGCTGTTCGAAGGGTGCGGTTCCGCCAAGGTCGTGGCCGAGGCCTCGGTTCGCTACCTGGTTTCCACCGCCGCCGCCGAAAACATCAAACGCTTCGATCCAGAAGCGAAGATCATCATCTTCGTTCGCGACCAGGCGGACCATCTGCCCTCGCTCCACAACCAGATGCTGTATCGAAGCGAGGACTGGATTGAGGATTTTGAGGAGGCGTGGAAGCTCTCTGACCAGCGCGCCGGCTCGACGAGCGCCCGGACAAAGGAGCCCAAGTTCCTCGACTACAAAGCGCTCGGCCGCTTTAGCGAGCAGGTCGAGCGCTATTTCGACACGTTCCCGGCCGACCAGATCCGCCTGTTCCATTTCCGCGACTGGTCGCGCGATCCCCGCCAGACCTATCTTGAAATCCTGCGGTTCGGGGGCCTGCCCGACGACGGCCGAACCGATTTCCCCAAGATCAACGAGGCCAAGCATCAGCGCGCTCGCTGGCTCGCCGGGTTGCTGATCAAGCCGCCGCAGCTGTTGCGGCCGCTCGCCCGACTGCTCAAGCGCCTGCCCGGCAATCCGGTCGACAAGCTCGTCGGCATGGGCCTTCGTCTAAATCGGCGTCCTGGTTACCTCGGCGAAACCAGCGAGGCGCTGCGCGACGAAATCCGCGCGTATTATGCGGCCGACAATGCGCTGTTGGAGCCGCGAATCTGGAAGCCGAGCCGGACGGGGTCGTGAAGCCGAACCTGTTCATCGTCGGCGCGCCCAAGTGCGGGACCACCGCCTGGGCGCAATATCTTGGGACCCATCCCGACATCCACATCTCGGCGCTGAAGGAACCGCACTACTTCTGCACCGACTTTCCGAAGCTGAAGAAGGTCGCAAGCGAGGGCGAATATCTGGCCCTGTTTGCTGGCGGCGCATCCAAATCCGTGATCGGCGAAGCGTCGGCGTCTTACCTCTATTCGAAGGAGGCGGCGGAGAACCTGCGCCGGTTCGCGCCCGACGCAAAGATCATCATCTTCGTCCGCGACCGGCCCGGGCTGTTGTTCTCGTGGCATAGCCAGCTGCTGTACAACCGCGTCGAGAACCGGTCGGATTTCGAGCAAGCCTGGCGTCTCTCGGGGCAGCGAAAGCCTCGCGACCACGGCCCCGCCTGCGATGAAAAGAGCTTCCTCGACTATCGCTCATTCGGCAAACTCAATGAGCAGGTCGACCGCTTCCTGGCAAGCTTCCCCGCTGATCAGGTTCGCGTGTTTCACCTCGAGGACTGGTCGCGCGACCCGCGCGCAACCTATCTGGAAATCATGCGGTTCCTGGGCGTCGAAGACGATGGACGAACCGAATTTCCCCGAGTCAACGAGGCGAAGCGGAGCCGCTCCAAGCTGGTGTCTTTATTCTTCCGCAAGCCGCCCCGCGCCGCGGCCGCCGTCTATCACTTCGTCCGCCGCCTGACGGGATGGGAGGCGGCGCCGCTGACCGCCAAGCTCGTCCAGCTCAATTCCAAGCCGGGCTATGACAAGTCGCTGCCGGCGTCCCTCAGGGAAGAGATCGAACGGACCTATGCCGACGACGAGGCGCGCCTCCGGCCGAAAATCTGGCGCCCCTCTCCAGGCAACGGCGCTTCAGCCGCCTGACTGGCCGAGGCGATAGACGTAGAAGTCGGCCTGACTGGTGTTCTCGGGATCGGCGGGATCGAACGGATAGCGGTTCGGCACCGTCTGGATCAGGTCGAAATCCCGCCGGTTGCGGCTGACCCAGTCGGTGAACAGGCGCCGACGCACATGCGCCGCGGCGACCTCGTCGTCGGTGTTGCTGGAATAAATGATCACGAAGCGCGTCGAGGCGTCGAACAGCTGGTGCATATAAGCTTCGAATACCTCGTCCTCGACCAGGTGGTAGATGACGTCGAGCGACAGCGTCAGCTCGGCCCGCGACGAGGGATCGAACTCGTCGGCTTTGCAGAAGCTGTAATTGGGCTTGTCGGCGAATTTCGCGCGGCATTCCTGGATCGCCGTTTCGGCGACATCGACGCCGACGTAAGCGGGGTATTGGGCAAGCTCGAGCTGGGCCCCATCGCCGCTGCCGAATTCGATGATCGACCCAACCTCGTGCTCGGCGACGAAGGCGTTCAAGAATTCCGCCTTGAACCGCGCCAGCCGACCGTAAGAGCCGGTGCCGGAGGTGAGACCGGCGCGATAGCGGTCCTCCCAGTAAGCCGCGGAATCCACCTTCGGCGGCGCCGGCCTCAGCAGCCGCGCGATCCGCGACCGCAGGCTTCGCGCAAGCTGCCGAGCGGAGCTTGGAAGAGGAGCCGGAGCCGGACCCGTCATTGCGTGCCGCCGTTCATCATCATCGGATTTCCATATCTTGCTTCCAGTGCCCGGATCTGCCGGTCGTTGCCGCCCTCGATGTTCTGCCCCGCCAGCGTCTGGTCTTCGGGATAGGGCCAGGCGATCAGCCGGAACGATGTATCGGCGACCTTGTAGCGGCTGCCGGCGCGGCGTCCCATCCAGTAGAACCACAAGTCGTCGGCGGTCGGCGCCAACTGCAGAAACGCCTCGCGATCCAAGACATCGGGGTGAAGCGATTGCGGCGGGTAGAGGATTCCGCCATTGCCGGTCGGCAGGATGTCGACCGACGCTCGGCTCGAAGCTTCGTCGCGCACCTCCCACCCCCAGCTCTGGTACGGTGCAAGGGAGCCATCCGCCCCGCTCCGAAGCCGGTGCGCGCGCATGCAGGTGATGGCCGGCTGCGCGGGGTCGAACGCCTCGACCAGCCGCTCGAGCCAGGTCGGCGGGTAGAAGATGTCGTCGTCGGCGGTGACGATGAAGGCGCCGGGATTCTCCGCCAGCGCGAAGATCAATTTCTTGTACGATCGCAAATCGTCGCAGCCGCGGATCGACAGCCCCGCCGATTCCAGATCGCGCACTTGGCGCGGCAGCAGCGCCAGGTCCCCGTGGGCGATCCACAGGATCACCTCGTCAGCGTGCAGGTTCTGCCGAAGCAGGCTTCGAAGGGTCAGCGGCAGCGTCTCGAACCGCGCCGGATAGGATGTCAGCGAGACCAGCAACTTCCCGCCAAGCTCGTGCGGCCGCGGCGTGCTCCGGGCGCCAAGGCCAGCGCGAAGCGCCTGCAGCCTTGCCCTCCACCAGCGCAGCTGGTGGAGGGCCCTTGGCGGAAAAACCCGGTTGGCAAGCGCCTTCGCCGCCGGGCGGATCATTGCCCCGGGTTCCTCGAGCGGCGCCGCCACCGGCCCATTCCGTGCAGGACTGGCAGCGGGATCACCGACGCGGCCCAGCATTTCAGGCGGGCGGAGATCGGCAGCACCGCCGAAAGCCGCCGCAATTCCGGGACCACGTCGCTGTCTCCGACCGTCCGGTGCGATCCGATCGAAACCACCAGGTTGGACGCGAGAAATCCCGCGAGATCGTCATTGGACAAGGCCTTGCGGCCCTCCGGAGTGCCGAGGAAGTATTGGAAATGCTGCGGCACCACGCCCTTGCGGCGGATGACGCCGGTGTGCTCGTCATGCCAGACGCTGAGCGGCGCTGCGCTGTGCGCTACGGTCTCTGCTAGGCCGAGCTTCAGCCACAGATACACGTCCTGGCTCTTGCGCGCTCCGACCGGAAAGCCGCCGGACCGATCCCAGGCGTCCCTGCGAACGGTTGTCGCCGAGGTATGAATCAGGCCGTACCCCCGCCGGTACGTATCGATGAAGCGGTCGACGATCCCGAAATAGTCGCTGGCCAGGGCGCTCGGCACGGGCGAGCGCCTGCCATCCTCGCTTTGGCGCATATGGCCAATGGTAAGGACTCCCGCATCGGGAAAGGCTCGGGCCAGCCGCTCGACCTCCGCGAGATAGGTCGGATGCCACTCGTCGTCGGCATCGAGGAAAGCGATGTAGCGGGACTTGGTCGCATTGGCGCCGCGGTTCCGTGCGACCGACACGCCCGCATTCTCCTGGCGGATCAGCTGGCAGTGAACATGTTTCGCGACTTCGCTCAACGCCTGCTCGGCCCGCGCCAGCGAGCCGTCCGACGATCCGTCGTCGACCAGGATTAGCTCGTCCGGAAGGCGCGTCTGGTGCAGGACCGACCGGATGGTCGCTTCGATCGCGTCCTCCTTGTTGAACAAGGGGACGACGGCACAGATGCTGACCGGGAGAGTCGACGCTTCCACCTTGACTTCTCCAACGGCAGCGTCGGGGCGCCCGGGATCAGTCCCGAGCCCGGATATCCCCCCAACTGTCCTCACAAGCGGATGTTTTGCGCGAGCTCCGACCAATTCACGTCTGGTACTGGATTATATGGCGGATAAAATCCCCCGTGCCGGCTGTACAGCCCGTACAGATAGGTGAACCGATCCTCGAAGATCTTGTTCGGCCTGCCCGCAATCAGGCTCCGATCGATCTCGCTGAGCCTAGCGAGGTCCATCGGCTCCCCGGATCGGGTGAGCCCCAGCCAGGGGCGGTTGGAATCGATGATCATCCAGCCGCGGCTCGTCTTCACTTCGGTGACGGCGTGAGACGGAACGCGGGGTGTCGCCAGCGATGACAAAGCCGACCCGGTCTGTGCAGTGCTGTAGATCGCCGCATGGCGAACTTCGTAGCCCGCCGTTCGAAGCACCGTCTCGATCGCGCGACTGCGGTCGAAGCATAGTCCGTAGCCGAGCCGCAAGACGTCGGTCAGCTCCCTCCCCTGCCCGTGGTCGATACCCTTGTTAACCGGAGCCGCCGCCAGGATCCGGCGCTGGATCGCGGAAACTTCGGCGACTTCGGTCCGAAAGTCGGATGCCGGAGCCGAGATCCGCGCCTGCTG
>JACCSV010000118.1 GCA_013812805.1 Sphingomonas sp.
GGAATGACTTCGCATCTTGTCTATTCGCGCTGGGACGCCGAACGACCGGCAAGCCAGTCGCCGACGATCATCCACGACATCATCCGCGGCCGGATCGGCTTCGACGGTTGGCTGATCAGCGATGATATCGGGATGGACGCGCTAAGGGGCGGCTCGGACGCGCGCGCGGCCGGAGTCGTCGCGGCGGGCTGCGACGTGGCGCTGCACTGCACGGGCGATATGGCCGAAATGGTCGCGGTTGCCGGCGCGGTCGCCCCGATGACCGCCGAGTCGGAAGAGCGGCTTGCACGGGCCATGGCAACCGCGCTGGTCGATGAGGAAGGCCCCGATTACGCCGAGGCCGCGGCCAAGCGCGACGAGCTCCTGGCGCTAGCCTGAGCGCGTCATTTATCCACAATTCGCTGTGCGCCTGCCTTCGCACCGGGCCAAGTTGCCGCTAAACTTCGTTTCGTGGGGGTGGAAGGGTTCGAATTTCCGGGCGGCTCCGACGAGCTGACCCTCAACCTGGACGGGTGGGAAGGTCCGCTCGACCTGCTGCTGAGCCTTGCGCGCGCTCAGAAGGTCGACCTTGCGCAGATCTCCATTCTCGAGCTGGTCGACCAGTATACGGCCTATATCGCCGGTGCCCGGGCGCTGAAGCTCGAAGTCGCCGCTGACTATCTCGTGATGGCCGCCTGGCTCGCCTACCTGAAGTCCTGCTTGCTGTTGCCCAAGGACCCTGAGGCCGACCCGAGCCCCGAGGAGGTTGCGCTCCGGCTGCAGATGCGGCTCCAGCGGCTCGATGCAATGCGCGATGCCGGCGCGCGCCTGCTCGGCCGCGATCGCACGGGCCGCGATGTGTTCGTTCGCGGCGCTCCCGAGGGGCTTCGACTGGTGCGCAAGTCGGCCTGGCAGGCGAGCGCGTTCGACCTGTTCGCCTCCTATGGCGCAGTCAAAGCCCGAACACAGCCGCCGATGCACGTCATCCACGCGCGTTCGGTGATGACTCTGGACGAGGCGATCGAGCGGGTCAGCCGAATGCTCGGGATGGCGATCGACTGGCTCGACATCGACGCGTTCCTGCCGGCAACCGACGATCCCCTGTTCCGCCGATCGGCGCTCGCCTCGAGCTTCGTCGCGGCGCTCGAGCTTGCCCGCCGCGGCCGGCTCGACATTGCCCAGGACGAGCCGTTCTCCCCGCTCAAGGTCCGCTCCGCCTGATGGACGAGCTGGTTCGAGCAATCGAGGCCACGCTGTTCGCGTCGGCAACGCCGCTGACCGTCGGCGAGATCGCCGAGCATGTCGGGGAGGGTGGGATCGAAGTGGCCTTGGGCAAGCTTGCGGCCGACTACGAGGGCCGCGGGATCGAGCTGGTCGAACGCGGCGGGCGCTGGCACTTCCAGACGGCGCCGGACCTTGCCCACCTTCTGCGCCGCACCCGCGAGGAGCCGCGGCGGCTGTCGCGGGCAGCGACCGAGACGCTTGCGATCGTCGCCTATCACGAGCCGGTCAGCCGCGCCGAGATCGAGGCGATCCGCGGAGTACAGATTTCCAAGGGCACGCTCGACGTGCTGATGGAGGCGGGCTGGGTGCGCACCGCCGGCCGCCGCGAAGGACCGGGCCGCCCTTTGCTCTATGCGACCACGCCCGAGTTCCTGACCCACTTCGGCCTGAGCTCAAGGCGCGACCTTCCGGGCATCGACGACCTCAAGGCGGCGGGCCTGCTCGACCCGCTCGACGAGGGCGTGTTCCAGGCGCTTGAGCAAGAGCAACTGGAAAGCAAGGACCAGGAAGACTAAGTGGGTCCGACAAGAGGGCCGCGCACGGCCCTGACCACGCGGAGTTCACCCATGGGTTCGTTCAGCTTCTGGCATATTCTGATCCTTGCGATCATCATCCTTCTGCTGTTCGGCGGCAACCGCTTCTCCTCGATGATGGGCGACGTCGCCAAGGGCTTGAAAAGCTTTAAGAAGGGCATGAGCGAGGACGAGGAGGAGCGCGCCGACGAGCGTTCGCGCGAGTCGCGCTCGCTTCCGCACAACCAGGATCGGCCGATCGACGTGACGCCGGAGCCACGTCGCACCGAGGAGCGGGCTGCCCGCCCCGGCGACGACCTTTAAGCGCGCTGCGCGGCCGAGCCGATGTTCGGCGTCGACACTTCGGAGCTGATCATCATCGCCATTGCGGCGCTGATCTTCATCGGCCCCAAGGACCTGCCCAAGGCGATGAGCGCGGTCGGCCGCTGGATTGGCCAGATCCGCGGCATGGCGCGACATTTCCACAGCGGCATCGAGACGATGATTCGCGAGGCCGAGCTCGAGGAGATGGAGACGAAGTGGCGCGAGGAGAACGACCGCATCATGCGCTAATATCCTGCGCTGCTCGAGGGTCAGCTGGCCGAGGCCGAGGAGCCGCAACTGCCGCTTGAGTCGCCCGAGCCGCTGCCCGCCAAGTCCACGCCGCTGCCGTCCGGAGCTCGGGTGGAGGATCTCCCGCCCGAGCAGCGCGAGCTGCCGTGAGCGATCTGGACGAGACCAAGGCGCCGTTGCTCGAGCATCTGACCGAGCTCAGGGGGCGGCTCCTCCGCTCGCTCGCCGTGCTCGCGCTGCTGTTCTTCGCCTGCCTCTATTTCGCCAAGCAGGTCTTTGCCTTCCTGGTCCAGCCGCTGCTCGCGGCCGGGCAGGGCACGATCATCTACACCGACATTTTCGAAGCCTTCTTCGTCGAGGTGAAGGTGGCCTTGTTCGCCGCTTTGATGGTCGGCTTCCCGTTTTTTTCGATGCAGATGTGGAAATTCGTCGCGCCCGGGCTCTACGCGAAAGAGAAGAAGGCGCTTCTGCCGTTCCTTCTGGTGACGCCCTTCTTCTTCTTAGGCGGTGCGGCCTTCGCTTATTATGTCGCAATGCCCTGGGCTCTGCATTTCCTGCTGAGCTTCCAGGGCGATGTCGGCGGGGTCCAGCAGGAGGCGCTGCCCGGCGTCGGCAATTATCTGAGCTTCTGCACGCGCTTCCTGTTCGGCTTTGGCGTCGCCTTCCTGCTGCCGATCCTGCTGATGCTGCTCGAGCGTGCGGGTCTCGTCACCCGCGAGCAACTCGCGGGTTCGCGGCGCTACGCAATTGTCGCGGCCGCGGCGGTCTCCGCGGTGCTCACGCCGCCGGACGCCGTCTCGATGCTGATGATGATGGTGCCGCTTTACGCGCTGTACGAGTTGGCGATCCTCGCGATCCGGCTCACGCACTGGCGGCGGGGCCGCCGCGAGGCCGCTGCCGCGACGAGCGGTTCAACTGCTGATTA
>JACCSV010000132.1 GCA_013812805.1 Sphingomonas sp.
CCTTCGGCGAGAAACAGCCCTTCGGAACGCCGCGCTTTCTTGTCCCGGAGCGACCTGAGACGCTTTACCGTGGCGTTCGAAAAGGCGGTGACCTGCCGCGGCACTTAGGAGTCCTGTTCGCCGAACCCGGTCTCGACCAATTCCGCCAGCCTTGCCAGCGCATCCTCGGCGCCCTCGCCCTCCGCGTGGATGACGATGGAATCGCCCATCGCCGCGCCCAGCATCATCAATCCCATGATCGAGGTTCCGCAAACCCGGCTGCCGTCCTTTTCTACCTCGACCTTGCTGTCGATTTCGCTGGCGAGGTTGACGAACTTGGCGCTGGCGCGGGCGTGAAGGCCGCGTCGATTGACGATCCGGACCTCGCGGGCAGCCGGGCTCAAGCGGCGGCTTCCCCGAGGATCTCGGACGCGACGGAGATGTACTTGCGCCCGGCTTCGCGAGCCGCGGCGACGGCGGCGTGGACGGGCATCACCTTGCGCGCGCCTTCCAGCCGGATCAGCATCGGCAGGTTGACGCCGGCGATGACCTCGACGTTCTGCGACTTCATCAGCGAAATGGCGAGGTTGGAGGGCGTGCCGCCGAACAAGTCGGTGAGGATGATTACCCCCTTGCCCGAATCGACCTTCGCAATCGCCGCGGCGATGTCGTTGCGCCGCGCCTCCATGTCGTCGTCGGGACCGATGCAGACGGCCTCGATCGCCTCTTGCGGGCCAACGACATGTTCCATCGCGGTGATGAACTCGGCGGCCAGTCGGCCATGAGTTACCAGCACCAGTCCGATCATTTGCTCAACTCGCTTCCGCTCTCGCCTTCAGCCGTCCGCCCAAGCTTGTCTTCGATCCGGTCGTTCGGCGTCGTTTGCAAATCCCGGTGCCGAACGTTGGGGCTGAACCCGGCAGCCTTCAGCCTCTCCGCCATCTCGACCGCCGCTGCGACTGAACGATGTCGGCCCCCGGTGCAGCCGAACGCGACGGTCAGGTAATTTTTGCCGGCAGCCCAGTAGCGGGGAATCCACTCGCTGAGAAGCGATTCGACACGGTCCATCGATTCCGCCCATGCCGGGTCTTTGGCAATATAGTCGTGAACCGGGCTGTCGCAGCCGGTCATCGGCCGAAGCTCGTCGACCCAGTGGGGATTGTCGAGGAAGCGCAGGTCGAAGACCAGGTCCGCGGTCCTCGAAATGCCCCTCGAGAAGCCGAACGACACCAAGGTCAGCACCGGCTGCTGGGCGTCCGTCCCGAACCGCCGGCGAAGCTCGTCGCGCAGCTCCGCCGGCGACAAATCGGTGGTGTCGAGCACCGAGTCGGCTGCTGCCCGAAGCGGCGCGGTGAGGCTGCGTTCCCGAGCGATCCCGTCCTCCGCCGGGCGGTCGCCGGCCAGCGGGTGGCGGCGCCGGGTTTTGTCGAAGCGGCGGGTGACTTCGGATTCGCTGCAGTCGAGATAGAGGATCTCGGGTTCGACCTCGGGGATTTCGGCCAGCGCCGCCGCTGCCCTGGCAGGGTCGAACCCACGGCTTCGAACGTCCATTCCAACCGCGATCGGCCGGCGCGCTCGCCGAGCTTCGATAACGAAGCTGCCAAGCAGGGCCATTGGCAAGTTGTCGACGCACTCCCAGCCCATGTCCTCGAGCGCGTCGAGAACCGATGACTTGCCTGCGCCCGACAAGCCGCTGACGAGCAGCAGCCGTGGCTTGTTTTGCTCGCCCGTCACTTGGGCTGAAGCCCAAGGCGGTCGAGGGCGAGAGCCACCTTGGACGCTGCAGAGGCGGAGTTTGCATCGATAGTTACAAGCGGGACTGCGACGCCGAGCAGCGGCCGCTCCCGGTTCTCGTCCGGAAGCCGCTGGATGTCACTCGACAGCTCGACCAGGAGCGCGATCGGAACCTCGTTGACGGTTTCCATCGTCATGATGCCGATCCCGCGGATTTCGAGCTTGCCGGCGATCGCCGGCGGCGCCGCGGCGATCAGCCGGTCGCCGTCGCGGCGGACGATCGTCTGGTCGTCGCTGACGAGCGTGAAGCCGCGGTCGAGCAGCCGCAGCGCCAGGTCCGATTTTCCGGCACCCGACGGGCCGCTGATCAGCACCGCCCGGCCGTCGATGGCGACGCTGCTTGCGTGCACAGTTTCGGCGGAAAGTCGGTGGCCCTTCATTGGTCCTCCAACACTGGCAGGCAGATGACGAAGCGGGCGCCAGAGGGCGCGTCATCGCGGTCCTGCACCGTGATCTGTCCGTCATGCCCTTCGACGATCGCCTTGGCGATAGCCAGCCCAAGGCCCGAATGGCGACCGAAATCCTCGGTCTCGGGCCGTATCGAATGGAAGCGGTTGAAGATCGCCTCGCGTGCCTCGTGCGGGACTCCAGGCCCTTCGTCGTCGATCCGGATCCGGACCTGCTTGCCGACCCGTGTCGCGGCGACCTCGACCAGCCCCCCGGCCGGGGAGAAGCTGATCGCGTTGTCGACGAGGTTGTCCAGCGCCCGTGCCAGCCGGCCGGGATCGCCGAGGACGACGGTGCTCTGCCGGCGCGGCCGGGCAAAGGCGACCCGCGCATCGCCTCGCTCGCGCCGGGAATCCCAGCTTCCGACCAGCTGCTCGATCAGCGGCCCGAGGTCGACCGGCTCGAATTTGGCGCGGGCGAGCTCGGCGTCGGTGCGTGCTGCCTCGCTGATGTCATTGATCAGCCGGTCGAGGCGAACCACGTCGTCGCGGGCGACGCCGATCAGGCGTTTGCGCAGGATTTCGTCCTTGACGTTCTCGAGCCCGTCGAGCGCTGAGCGAAGCGAGGCGATCGGATTCTTGAGTTCGTGCGTGACGTCGGCGGCAAAGGCCTCGATCTTGTCGATTCGCTGCCGAAGCGACTGGCTCATGTCGGAAATCGATCGCGCGAGAAGCCCGATTTCGTCCCCGCGCGACGGCAGCCGGGGCACCCGCACTTCGCGGGCCCGGCCAAGCCGCACCCGGTGCGCAGCAAGCGCGATCCGCCGAAGCGGCCGGACGATCGTGCGGGCCAGGAACAGCGACAGCAACACCGACAGCAGGATTGAAAAGGCCATCGCCGCGCCAAGTGCCCGCCGATACCGCCGTACCGTGCGCGTGACGCTGCGATCGTTATCAGTCACCAGCAGCGCGCCGCCGTCGACCGGAGCGGACGCCGACATCACCGGCGTCAAGTCAGGCGCCTGTCTCATTTCGCTGGTAACGACCCGCGATTGACGGGCGGTCACAGCCTCGGGCCAGGCCTCCAGCCGGTCGAGGCGCGGTTCTTCGAAATCGGCGACCGGGTCCGCGCCCACGAGCGCATTGAAGGCTCGGTCGAGCGCCCGGGCGGCATCCTTGGTCCAACGTTCGGCGGCCGGGTCGCGAAGCCGATACGTGGGACCGGTGGAGTTCCAGCTGTCGGCGATCAGCTTGCCCGAAGAATCGTAAAGCCGGATTCGGCTGCCCGTCGACTTGCCGATCGCGGCGAGCGCCGCCGCCTGTCGGCCGGGGGGTGCATTCTGGATGACGATTGCGCTAATTTGCGCCTCGCGTTCGGTTCCGTGAATTCGCTCCTCGCTCAACCGGTTGCGAAACGCGTCGAGGTAGATGACTCCAAGCGCAAGGATGAGGACAGTGAGGATGTTAACCGCCAGGATCCGGTGGGTGAGCGACCAGCGCCCGGACCAGGCGCGCTCCCTGCGCCGCTTCACTGGTCGTTGAACCGGTAGCCGACACCATAAAGAGTCTCGATACCGTCGAACTGGGTATCGACGGTTCGGAACTTGCGCCGGATCCGCTTGATGTGGCTGTCGATGGTTCGATCGTCGACGTAGACGTCTTCGTGATAGGCGATGTCGAGCAGCTGGTTGCGGGTCTTGACCACGCCCGGCCGCTGGGCGAGCGCCTCGAGGATCAGGAACTCGGTAACGGTGAGAACCACCTCTTTCCCGTCCCACAGGACCTTGTGCCGCGCCGGGTCCATCGCCAGCCGTCCCCGGACCAGAAGCTCCGGCTCAGGGGCGTCCGCCGGCGCCGCCGCTTCGCTCTTGGCGAGGTCCTGCCGACGCAGGATCGCCCGGATGCGCGCGATCAGCAGCCGCTGCGAGAATGGCTTGGCGATATAATCGTCGGCACCCATCGCCAGCCCCAGGGCTTCGTCGAGCTCGTCGTCCCGTGAGGTCAGGAAGATCACCGGCATAGAGCTGAATTCGCGCAGCCGGCGAAGCAGCTCCATTCCGTCCATCCGCGGCATCTTGATGTCGAATACGCCCAGATCCGCGGCATTCTCGCCAAGCGCCTTGAGCGCGGCTGCGCCATCGGAATAGACCCGCGTGGTGAAGCCCTCCGACTGGAGGGCGATCGACACCGACGTCAGGATATTGCGGTCGTCATCGACCAGCGCGATCACATGGTTCATCTGACGGTCCGCCTTGGGCTTACGCCCTGCGCTACAGGGAGACAAGCGCGGGCACCACGTTTTGACGGCGCAAGATTTTCCCGCTTATAGGGGCCTGCATACGTATGCGGCGGCAGTGCGAGAGTGCCGCCGCCGCTCAGTTCATCTGGAAGGGGAAAGCGTGGCCGACCGGGTCGCTACATTCGGGCTTGAGGCGCAGGGTATCGAAACCTCTGCGCAGCTCCACTGGAACCTGACGACGGCGCCGCTAGTCGAACAGGCCGTGCGCCGTGGCGAAGGCGTGCTGGCGAAAGATGGCCCGCTCGTCGTCCAGACCGGCAGCCACACCGGCCGAAGCGCCCAGGACAAGTTCGTGGTTCGCGACGCGATCACCGAGTCGGCGGTCTGGTGGGGCAAGACCAACAAGGCGATGGCGCCAGACGCCTTCGATCGGCTGCATGAGGATTTCCTCGCTGCACTGGCGGAGAAGGAGACCCTGTTCGTCGCCGATCTCTATGGTGGGTCGCAGCCCGAACACCGGGTGCGCGTGCGCGTTATCAACGAGCTTGCCTGGCACAATCTGTTCATCCGCACGCTGCTGGTCCGGCCCGAGGCGCAGGAACTGGAGGGCTTCGAGCCCGAATATACGATCATCGACCTGCCGAGCTTCCGCGCCGACCCCAAGCGCCACGGCTGCCGAAGCGAGACGGTCGTCGCCGTCAGCCTTCAGAAGAAACTGATCCTGATCGGCGGCACCGCTTACGCCGGCGAGATGAAGAAGTCGGTGTTCGGCCTGTTGAATTTCCTGCTCCCCGAGGACGGTATCATGCCGATGCATTGCTCGGCGAATATCGGGCCGGACGGCGACACCGCGATTTTCTTCGGCTTGTCGGGCACCGGCAAGACGACCTTGTCCGCCGACCCCAACCGGACATTGATCGGCGACGACGAGCATGGTTGGTCGGACACTGCCGTCTTCAACTTCGAAGGCGGCTGCTATGCCAAGATGATCCGCCTGTCGGCGCAGGCGGAGCCGGAGATTTATGCGACGACGAGGCGCTTTGGCACCGTGCTCGAGAATGTCGTCGTCGACCCGCTGACCCGGGAGCTCGACCTCGATGACCCGAGCCTCGCAGAGAACAGTCGCGGTGCTTATCCGATCGATTTCATTCCGAATTCTTCGGAAAAGAACATGGGGCCACTGCCAACCAACATCGTGATGTTGACCGCCGATGCGTTCGGCGTGCTGCCGCCGATCGCGCGGCTGACGCCCGATCAGGCGATGTACCACTTCCTGTCGGGCTACACCGCCAAGGTCGCGGGCACCGAAATCGGCGTCACCGAGCCGGAAGCGACCTTCTCGACCTGCTTCGGCGCGCCCTTCATGCCGCGCCACCCGTCGGTCTACGGCAATCTGCTCAAAAAACGGATCGCAGCCGGTAGTGTCGACTGCTGGCTGGTCAACACCGGCTGGACAGGAGGCAAGTACGGCGTCGGCAAGCGCATGCCGATCCAGGCGACCCGGGCACTGCTCAACGCGGCAC
>JACCSV010000149.1 GCA_013812805.1 Sphingomonas sp.
GCCGCCGGCGACTTCCTCGAAGTCTTCGAGGTCGAGGAGCGCGCTCGGACGCTCTAGCCGATGCGCAAGACCGAAACCGCCGAAGGCCGCTCCGTCCGCCTGCTTCGCGTCGGCGAGCAGGTCCGCCATGTGCTGTCCGAAATCCTCGCCCGCGGCGACGTCCATGACGAGACGCTTCAGAGCCATCTGATCAGCGTCACTGAGGTGCGCATATCGCCGGACCTGCGCCACGCGATGGTGTTCGTGAAGCCGCTGCTCGGCCAGGACGAGGACGTGGTGCTTAAGGCGATCCGAACCAACACCGCTTATCTGCAGCGCGAAGTCGCCCACCGGGTGCGGCTGAAATATGCGGCCAAGCTCAAGTTCGTCGCCGACGAAAGCTTCGATCAGGGCGGGCACATCGACTCGCTGCTGCGCTCGCCCAAAGTCCGGCAGGACCTCGACGAGGAATGAGCGCGCTCGACGCGCCGATGCGCGGGGACGGCTGCAGCGCGCAGCTGTTTAACGAGGAGCATCGCCAGGCGCTGGGCGATGCCTGCGCAGAGGACGGTGACATCTGGACAATCTACGCCAACAACTTCGGCCCCGTCGGGTTTGCCGAGAGCATCGCCGGCTATACGTCCAACCCGCGCAACCGAACCTTCGTGCTGTTCAACGGCGATGAGCTCGCAGGGATGTCTAGCTTCATCGGCATCGACGAGGAGCGCTCCGTGCTCGAGATCGGCGGCACCTATTACCGCCCCAAGCTCCGCGGCACCGGCTTCAATCGCCGGGTCAAAGACATGATGCTCGCCCGCGCGTTCGACTGCGGCTTCCGGCGCGCCGAGTTCCGCGTCGATAGCCGCAATGCCCGAAGCCAGGCGGCGATGGCTAAGCTCGGCGCGGTCCGCGAAGGGGTGCTGCGCGCCGACCGCATCACTTGGAACGGCCACGTCCGCGACACGGTCCTGTTCTCGATCCTGAAGGACGAATGGCGGCGGTGATCGGTCGAACATGCCTCGGCTTGATCGCCCCGGCCAGAGCTTCTTCTATTAATGGCTTCGCGCAAGCACTAGAGTCTTGCCACGTATATCGGGCTTGGTCCTGCTGTTCGGTTCGCGAGGGCGCTAAACTTTGTTGCACATAGTAGGCGACTGCGACGAACGGATATTCGGTCTTCGTCCCGCGGAACGACTGGATCGGCAAATCAGGCGGCGCGGTGACGTAGAGGTCGTCGCGCACGCTTCGGCGGTGCTCGACGATGCCGCGCTTGACTGGCTGATACAGAACCGCGGGACGATGATCGCCTCCGCATCGCACCGGCGGCTGGCGATCGCAGTCGACAGTGGCCGGGTGGCAGCTGCCAAAACGGCGATCGCGGGCGCCAGCACTGACTTTCCCGTGGTGGTTCCAAGCGGCCAGCAGTTCGTGCGCAAGCTCAGGCGGCGCGTGGAGCTCGGCGTGCATTCGCTCATCGATGAGCCAGCTCGAACCGTCGAGAGGCGGCTGTTCGCCAACGCCTACAAAGGCGTGACCGATGTCGTAACGAGGTGGGTTTGGCCATGGCCTGCGTTCCAGGTCACACGCGCTGCTGCGCTGATTGGCATCACCCCGAACATGATCACCTTCGCTGGACTTGCGCTGGTGTTTGCGGCCGGCTGGCTGTTCTATCGGGGCGATCTTGGCGCCGCGCTCGCAGCCGCTTGGCTGATGACCTTTTTCGACACGGTCGATGGCAAGCTGGCGCGGGTTACCAGCACCTCAAGCAGGTTCGGCGACATCCTCGACCATGGGACAGACATCATTCACCCGCCAATCTGGTGGTACTGCCTCGCTCACGGGCTTGCGCTCATGGTCCCCGATGACTCGAGCAGGATCTGGTCTGGCTTCTGGATTATCCTTGTCTGCTACGTCGCCGGCCGCGCGGTTGAACTCGCTTTCCACCGCATTTTCGGTTTCAATCAATATATCTGGCAGCCGTTCGACAGCCACTTCCGGCTCGTCGTTTCACGGCGAAACACCATATTGCTGATCATGACAGTGGGCTTGATTCTCGATCGGGCGGGCGAAGCTTTCCTCGCGGCCGCGGGTTGGACCCTTCTCTCCCTGCTTATCCAGCTTGTTCGTCTAGGTGGGGCACGACGTGCGAGCCGGGGCGGGCCGCTCACTTCTTGGCTGAATTGAAATCGACAAATAAGAGCTCCGACACGTTGCGATTCTAACTCGCTCGCCGAGCGACCAGACCCAAGGGAGTGCGGCATGAGCCCGCGTGCATGCTGATCGACCTGCGGCAGGACCCGGCAGCTGCGAGCGCTGCTGAAAGCGATGTCTGCGTCATCGGTGCCGGGGCCGCGGGGCTTACCCTGGCGCGCCGCCTTGCGGAGCAGGGTCGAAGCGTGACGTTGTTGGAAAGCGGTGGGCTCGACTTCGAGCAGGACACGCAGGACCTGTACCGCGGCGCCAACGTCGGCATGCCCTATTATGATCTCGACCAGAGCCGCCTTCGCTTCTTCGGTGGGACTGTCGCCATCTGGGGTGGGCGCTGCGCGCTGCTGGACCCGATCGATTTTCAGCGGCGCGAGTGGGTCGCGCACTCGGGCTGGCCGATCGCGCGCGAGAACCTGCTGCCCTTCTATACCCAGGCCCACGCCATGCTCGAGCTTGGCGCGTTCAACTATGACCAGGACGTCTGGGCCGCGCTCGGAGTCACCGATCCGAACTTCGATCCTGCGCGGATCGACGTCGCGCTGTGGCGCTTCGACGAAGTCAGAGAGCGCTTCGCGGCATCGCGCGCACGCGACCTGTTCGACTTGCCCAAGCTGCGTATCCTGCTGCACGCCAACGCGGTTAAACTTCAAGCGGACTCGCAAGGCCGCCGGATCGAGCAGGTCGAGGTGCGCTCGCTTGGTGGTCCACTGCTCAAGGTCCGGGCCCGCCGCTACATCGTCGCCTGTGGCACGATCGAGAATTCCCGCCTGCTGCTAGCGTCGAACGACGTTGAACCCGACGGGATCGGCAACACGCACGATCAGGTCGGGCGCTTCTTCATGGAGCATCCTGCCGGGCGCATCGCCAAGATCGAAACCGCCGAACCGTTCGAACTCTGGTCCGTTTTCCGCAAGCGTTTCAGGCGCGATGGGCCGCCGCTCGCCCCGGCGTTGCGCCTGGCAGACGAGACTCAAGCCCGCGAGCAGGCGCTGAACGGCATCGTCACCATGAAGCTGCAGCGCGACCCCAGGCACGGGGTCGCACTTGGAAACAAGCTCTACAACCGAATCAAGCATTCCGTTGACCCGACGCGAAGTGGCCGCGCGCTCGATCATATCTACCGGGGGGTCCGTGCCTGGCTTCACGCCAACGTGCGGGAGACGGTCGCCCGGGCGCGCGCCAAAGCGGGAATGACCAGCGTCTATTTGATCACGCGCGGAGAGCAGGCGCCCAATCCGGAGAGCCGCGTGCTGCTATCGGATGAACGCGATGCTCTCGGCAACCGCCGCGCGAACCTGGCCTGGCGCCTCAGCGAGATCGACAAGCACAGCCAGCGCGTGCTGGTGCGCACTTTCGATGCCGAACTCCGGCGCTTGGGGAAGGGATCAGCAACGCCGAGCGAGTGGCTCGCAGATTCCGACCCGCAATGGCCGATCGACTTGACGGTCGGCAACCATCCCCTGGCCAACTACCACCAGATGGGGGGTACGCGGATGAGCGACGATCCCCGGCACGGCGTCGTTGACTCCAACTGCCGCGTCCACGGCTATGACAATTTGTACATGGCAGGCAGCTCCGTCTTCCCGACCGGGGGCTGGGCCAACCCGACACTGACCATCATCGCGCTGTCCCTCAGGCTCGCCGACCACCTCGACGCAACTGCTGACTGAGCGGATCAAGCGGCCGCCTGCGCCGATCCCTGGGTTTGCTCCCACCAGCAGCTGAACATTGCGATCGCGTACAGGATGCGCCCGTAATCGGCGAGGCCGTCGCGATGCTCGTTGAACAATTGCTCCACCGCCTGCGGTTGCAGATAGCCGCTCGCCGCCGCTCCACTGTCGTGCCAGGCCTCGCGCGCGAAGTCGCTGAACTCCCCCCGGAACCAGTCCTTGAACGGCAGCTGGAAACCGATTTTCTGCTGGTCCAGCGCGCCTGCCGGCAGCCACGGCTGTACCGCCTTTCGAAGCACATATTTGCCGGTCTTGCCGCGCAGCTTCATGTCGCTCGGCATGGTCAGGCTCCAGTCCACCAGGTGGTGCGACAGGAACGGGACCCGCGCTTCCAGCGAATGCGCCATGCTGCCGCGGTCGAGGCGATTGAGCAGCGATCCCGGCATGTGGATCGCAATGTCGGCCAGCATGAACTGTTCGAGCGGGCCGAGCGAGCGAGCGACTGCAGAACCGAAATATTCGCGCTCCAGCTTGACGAAGCGGTCCTCGCCGTCCTGGTCGGCGTAGAAGGCCGCTTCGTAAAGCCGCTTGCGCACCGCGGGTGTGGAGATCTGCGTACCCGCGAAGAAGCGCTGATAATTGTTCTCCAGCAGCGCCGAGTCACGCCGACGGCGGATCTTCTGCCAACGATAATTCAAATCCGGCGAGCGTCCGGGCAACAGCTCGACGACCGTCGCGAGCGGTCCCAGCGCACGCAGCAGCGGCCGCATCCGCGCCGCCCTGAGGGCGGTTCGCTGGCGTTTGTAGCCCGCGAAAATTTCGTCGGATCCTTCCCCGCACAAGACGACTTTGACGTGCTTCGACGCGAGACCCGACAGATACCAGATTGGCACTGCCGCGGTCGCGGCGCACGGCTCGTCGAAGGCCGCCTGAACGGCCGGCAGGAGGTCGCCCGCCCGCGCCGGCTCCAGTGGCAGCACGATATGCTCCGCACCCAGGTGCTTGGCGATTCGCGCCGCCGAGGCCGTCTCATCCATCGCGGTGCCCGGGAAGCCGACTGTAAACGCCTTTACCGGGGCGGAGGCAGCGCGGGTCATGGCCGCGACGATCGCACTCGAATCGACCCCGCCGGAAAGGAATGCGCCGACCGTCACGTCGGCTAGCATGTGCTGCTCTACCGTCGTCTGAACGCGCGCGCGCGTCTCCTCCACCCACTGCGCTTCGCTGAGGTCGTAGCGCACCCGAAAGCGCGGCTTCCAGAACGCGCGCGCCTGCTCCTCTCCAGTCGGTCCGATATGTAGCAGGTGCCCAGGCTCGAGACTTCGCACCTGGCGATAGATCGAACGCGGCCGCTGGACGTGGCCGAACATGAAAAAGTCGTGCACGCCGCGTTCGTCGAGGTCGAAATGGTGTTCCGGCAGGGGGCGCAGGGCCCGGATCTCGGACGCAAAGGCGAGACCGCCGCGCTGCTCCGTCATGTAAAGCGGCTTAATCCCAAGCGGGTCGCGAGCTAGCGTCAGCCGCCGCTTTCTGCGGTCCCAGATCGCCGCGGCATACATGCCGTCCAGCTTGAGCCACGCCGCATCTCCCCAGTGCAGCCAGCTGGCCAGCAACGTCTCGGTATCGCTTTGCGTCTGGAACGCGACGCCGGCCGCCGCCAGTTCTCGGCGCAGTTCAAGATGATTGTAGATCTCACCGTTGAAGACGATCGCATGGCGGCCGTCTGCGGAAAAGATCGGCTGATGCCCGCCGGCAAGATCGATGATGCTGAGCCGCCGCATGCCGAAGCCGAAATCGCCATCGACAAAATAGCCCGCGTCGTCGGGCCCTCTGTGGACGATGCGATCGCATTGTCGTTCGATGATCGCCCGTTCCACCGGACGACCGCCCCTCCTGTACCAACCGGCGATGCCGCACATGAGCAGTCGTTCCTTTTGATGGGACGTCGGGCAGTGGGCGAATCGCAGATTGCGTTTGCTTAGTCGAGCCAGCCCTGCGGGTGATTTCAGGACCTTGCGCGAGGTCCGGGCGACCGCTCATGCTTCAAACCCACTCAATCATCATCGTCGTCATCCTCGTTCTCGGACACCCCGCCGTATTGCCACCACAGAAGCGCTGACCCGCCCGACGCTGCCAGCCGTGCGAAGGCCGCGGCGACGAGGAAGGCCAAGGGCTCGCGGCTCAGGATTATAAAAGCTCCCGCTGCGGTTGCGAGAGTGGCCGTGAAAACCATCATGCCAGGCCGGTTGCGTGGAATCAGCCGGCGCAGCTTGCTGTCCAGGCGCCCGGCGCCGCGCCCGGTGCGCGCCGCGATGTTGCCGACCGGGCCGAGGAGCACCCCGAACAGTGTCTTGACCAGCCGGTAGCTGACCTGGCGCCGCGCGGTACGCTCCGTTCTGGCCGCTGCCTCGGCAAAAGTCAGTGCCTCGCTGCGACTGACCCGGGAGGGATCGCGCGGACCGGCGAACGCCGCTGTTGCGACCAGCCCACCCCAGTCGCGAAGCGCGACGACCACCGCTGCTGCCTGCCAAGGCAGGCCGAGGGCAAAGATGACGGCGCCGCCGGCAACTGCGGTCACCGCTGCGCCTACCCGCCAGGTAACGTCCCAGTTGCGCCTCGCCACCAACAGTCCGAGCGGGTGCCGAGCGGGAATTCCAAGCGCCGCGATGGCGATCATCGCGCCCGCCTCCGGCATGGCTAGGCCCGTCACTAGCGTGACGAGGGCAGCGATCAGAAGCCCGCAGGCAAACAGACCCACGGCCTCCATCTTCAAGGCGGAGCGGCGCGAGGCCCTCCACACGGCCGCGGCCGCCGCCGAGCGGCGGGCAAGCACGTGCCGGGCCTCTAGCGTGCACAGGGCGCGAACGCCCTGCACGACGGCATTGGCACCGATCAGACGCACGACGTCGGCCGGGCCGATGGACACGCCGATCAGAAACCATGTCAGCAGCAGGCCGCCGAACGGCACATATTCGCGCAACGCCAGTCGTTTGGCGACAGGTGGGATGGTCAAGCGCGGCACAGGGGAAACGGCGGCTCCATTGGCGCTTGCGCGCAGCTGGTGTCGGCCCGCCCGACGGCTGTTGCGAATAGCGGCCGGCGCCAGGCAACACAAACCGGCTACTGGTTCCGGCTCGGACGGGGATGCGCTACCCAGCCGCGATGCTGCACGGCTGGATCATCCTCGACAAGCCGATTGGCATCGGATCGACGCAGGCGGTCGCTGCGGTCAAGCGCGCTCTGCGAGAAGCCGGCGAGCTGAAGACCAAGGTCGGACACGGGGGCACGCTCGACCCGCTCGCCAGCGGCGTCCTGCCGATCGCGATCGGCGAGGCAACCAAGCTCGCTGGGCGGATGCTCGATGCGACCAAGGCCTATGAGTTCACAATCGGCTTCGGGGCCCAAACCGACACGCTCGACGCCGAGGGCAAGGTCGTCGCGACGAGCGACATCCGGCCGACAACCGATCAGGTACAGTCGGTCTTGACCAGCTTCACCGGCGCCATCGAGCAGGTCCCGCCGGCCTATTCGGCGCTCAAGATCGACGGCAAAGCGGCCTATTCGCGCGCTCGTGCCGGTGAAACCGTCGAGATGAAGTCGCGGCTGGTCACCATCTACTCACTCGGCGTCTCCGCCGAGGGGTCGGCGCAAGTGACGCTTTCGGCCGAAGTGTCGAAAGGCACCTACATCCGCAGCCTCGCGCGGGACATCGCGCTGGCGCTCGGAACGGTCGGCCATGTCACCATGCTCCGCCGCACCCGCGCCGGCCCGTTCGGCCTGGAAAAGGCTATTTCGCTGGACTTTCTGAACGAGGCCGCTAAGGCGCGGCGACTGACGGAGACGGTGCTTCCCTTGGAAGCTGCGCTGGACGACATCCCGGCCCTCCCCGTCACTCCCGGCCAGGCCCAACTGCTCCGACATGGACAGCGGCTTGCCGGTTTCCCCGCGACGCCGGGGCTTCAGCTTGCCTGCCAGGACGGATGTCCGGTGGCGCTGGTCGAAGCAACGGCCGACAGCCTCGCGGTCGTCCGGGGGTTCAACCTTTAGCTACAGGAGTAATGACGATGTCGATCACTGCCGAGCGCAAGCAGGAACTGATCAAGGACCACGGTCGCGGCAAGGAGGACACCGGTTCGCCCGAAGTCCAGGTCGCGATCCTCACCGACCGGATCAACACGCTGACCGCCCATTTCAAGACCCACGCGAAGGACAACCATTCGCGCCGCGGCCTGCTGATGATGGTCAACAAGCGGCGGTCGCTGCTCGATTACCTCCGCGGCGAGGACGAGAAGCGCTACACCGACCTGATCGCCAAGCTCGGCCTTCGCAAATAATCCGCAAGGGCGCCCCCGCGGCGCCCTTCGCACATTCGGGGCCCCCCGCAATTCCGCGGGCTGGCCTTAGGGGCGATTAAGGCCCCGCACCGCTCGCAGACCGGCTCGTCTGCCACTGCTGTCCCCGCCGGCATCCGGCCGCGGGGTGAAGGAAACAAAATGTTCGACATCAAAACCGTAGAGATCGAGCTCGGAGGAAAAACCCTCAAGCTCGAAACGGGCCGCGTTGCCCGCCAGGCCGACGGCGCGGTCCTCGCGACCCTTGGCGAAACCGTGGTGCTGTGCGCGGTCACCGCCGCAAAGTCGGTCAAGCAGGGCCAGGACTTCTTCCCGCTGACCGTCCACTATCAGGAAAAATTCTCCGCCGCCGGGCGCATCCCGGGCGGCTTCTTCAAGCGCGAGCGCGGAGCGACCGAGAAAGAGACTCTGACCAGCCGCCTCATCGACCG
>JACCSV010000179.1 GCA_013812805.1 Sphingomonas sp.
AGCGCTGCCGAGGTTCGCAGCTTCTTGGCATCACTCGATCACAGCGGCTAAGGCCCGCGCACTCCCTGAAACCGAGGAACTGAGATGGGCTTCCGCTGCGGCATTGTCGGCTTGCCGAACGTCGGCAAATCGACGCTTTTCAATGCGCTCACCGAAACTGCCGCGGCGCAGGCGGCCAATTACCCGTTCTGCACGATCGAGCCCAATATCGGCCGGGTTGCGGTCCCCGACCCGCGGCTCGACCGGATTCGCGAGATCGCCAAGTCGGCGCAGGAGATCGAGACCCAGATCGAGTTCGTCGACATCGCCGGGCTGGTCCGCGGCGCTTCGCAGGGCGAGGGCCTCGGCAACCAGTTCCTCGCCAACATCCGCGAGGTCGACGCGATCGTCCATGTGCTGCGCTGCTTCGAAGGCGGCGACGTCACCCACGTCGAAGGCCGCGTCGACCCAATCGCCGACGCCGAAACTGTCGAGACCGAGCTGATGCTTGCGGACCTCGACAGCCTCGAGCGGCGAGTGCCCAACCTCGTCAAGAAAGCCCAGCAGGGCGACAAGGAGGCGAAGATCGAAGCTTCGGTGCTCGGCCAGGCGCTGGAGCTGCTGCGCGACAGCAAGCCGGCGCGGCTGACCCAGCCGAAGGACGCCGAGGAGACCAAGGCGCTGGCCCGCGCACAGCTGCTAACCGGCAAGCCGGTGCTCTACGTCTGCAACGTCGACGAGGGCGATGCTGCCAGCGGCAACGCCTTGTGCGAGGGGGTCGCGGCGAAAGCCAAGGCCGAAGGCGCGATCTCGGTGGTCATCTCGGCCGCGATCGAGGCGGAGATCGCGACCCTGGCCGCCGACGAACGCGAGGCGTTTCTTGCCGACCTGGGCCTCGAGGAAACCGGGCTCAGCCGAATCATCCGCGCCGGCTACGAGCTGCTCGGCCTCATCACCTTCTTCACTGCTGGGCCCAAGGAATCCCGCGCCTGGACCGTGCACAGGGGCGCAAAGGCACCAGAAGCGGCGGGCGAGATCCACACCGACTTCGAGCGCGGCTTCATCCGCGCCGAGACTATCGCCTATGACGATTTTATCGCCTGCGGCGGCGAGGCCGGCGCCAAGGAGACCGGCAAGATGCGGTCCGAAGGCAAGGACTATGTCGTCCAGGACGGCGACGTGCTGCTGTTCCGCTTCAACGTCTGAAGGCTAGAACCTCGTACCCATCCTGATACCGATGGTCCGCGGCCGTCCGGCAATCACCCGCGTCTGGTCGCATAGCCCGCAGGCGACGAAGCGGACCAGGTCGGGCCGTTCATCGAACAGGTTGAACGCGAACAGCTCGGCGGTGACGCTTCCCCAATTGTAGCCGGCGAAGGCGTCGACCGTTGTCCAGTTGCCCAGCCGCCCGAGGAAGGAATTCGGGTTGGTCCCCGCCCCGTCCATGTTCTGGCGGATGTCGGCGCCCGCCGAACCCTGGTGGGTGACGCTGCCCTGCACATGTGCGTTGCCACTTCCCATCGCCCAAGAGTAGCGCGCTGTCGTCGACCCCTTGAACCTGGGCGTGATCGGCAGGCGGGTGCCCGACGGAGTGACGGTGAAACTGTCCGAGCAAGCCTCGTCATCGAGGATGCTTTCGCAGATGTTCCCGCTGGTCTTGGCCCTCGTGTAAGCGGCGGCGGCGTTCAGCGTCAGCCCGCCGCCGACATAGCCGACATCTGTCTCGATCCCGCGGATCTTGGCGTCGCGGCCGTTCTGGATCACCGTCAAGCTATTCTCGCCGAGGAAGCTGAACTGAAACTTCTTCCACACCTGGTGATAGATGGCGCCGTTCCAGCGGAACGGGCCCATGCCCGTCTTCCAGCCAAGCTCGTAATTGGTCAGGTAATCAGGCTCATAGGCGGGCGCGCTGGGCTGGCGATTGATGCCACCGGGGCGGAAGCCGCGCGACCAGGTGCCGTAGAACATCATGTCGCCGTTGGGCTTGAACTGCGCGTTCAAGCGATGGGTGAAGCCGTCGCCCTTGCTCCGCCGCGGCACCGCCTTGCCGTCGACGACATTGCCGACGTTGGTGCATGGCGTGCCCTCGACGCCCCCCTGGGCAAGAGGCGAACCTTCGTCGTCGATCAGCTGCAGCCCGTTCACGGTCAGGCACCGGCGCTGGCCGGAGCTTCCGTAGGCACCGTTGGGCGGCACTTCCTGGTTGACCTCGTCGAAGTCCGGGTGCCGTCCGAAGCCCGCGAACCCGAACAGGGTGTTGTCATATTTGAACAGGCGCCCGCCGGCGGTCAGCGTGATCTGCGGGGTTACATCGAAGCTCGCTTCGCCGAACAGCGCATAATCCTTGTCCTTGCGCTCCTGCTTGGTCAGCCACAGCGTCCCGGGATAGCCGGTGACGGACAGGTTCGGATCGAGATTGTCGATCAGGTAGTTCTGGAAAATTTCGTTGGTCTGGCGCTGGTAGAAGGCGCCGACGACGGCGCGGAACGGCCAATCCTGCGGGGTCGACACCCGCACTTCGTGGCTCATTTTCTTGAAATTGTCGGTGGCCTCGATGTACTGGCGCGGGTCGATCGTGTTGCCGTCGGCGTCCAGGTAATAGAAGTAGTTCGCAAGCCCTCCGACGCTTTCATAGTAGGCGTCGTAGGCATCCGCATAATCGGTGTAATCGCCGAGCGACGAGGTCGGCCGGCGCATGTAGGCGCCGGCGTAGGTGAGGTCGAAATTGGCGATCTTGCCGTCGACGGTCAGCGCCGCCTGGGTGAACTTGTCCTTTCGGTACTCGTCGCGGAAGCGGTCGACGTCGAGGTCGTTGAGCCGCGGGTTGTAAGCGTAGAACCCATCCGCTTTTGAATTCTGATGCATGATGCTCGGGGTGACCGTCCAGTTGTCGTCGAGCTCGACCCTAAGCGCCGCGCGGCCGCCGAAGATGCGGGCGTCGTTGAAATCGTCTTCGACCAACCGGCTATTGTCGACGGTGATGCCGTTGTGGGCGCAGCCAATGGTGTCGCCGGTCTCCGGATCGCTGATCGGATCGCCGCAATAGGTGCGCGTGCTGCGGACATTGTCGAGGAAGCCGGCGTCCATCCTGACGAACCCGGATGCGCGAATGGCAATTCGGTCCGCCAGCGGCAGGTTGTACATGCCCTCCAGGCTGCCGCCCTGCCCGCCATGCGCTATCGTGTTGAACTCGCCGTCGACGCGTCCGTAAGCCGCGGTGATGTCGGGCTTGTTGGTGATGATTCGGATCGTGCCCGCCTGGGAGGAGGCGCCGTAGAGCGTGCCCTGCGGCCCGGCCAGGCTCTCGATGCGGGCGATATCGTAGATGTGGACGTCGAGCGCGCCGCCTATGGTGGTGACCGGCTGCTCGTCGAGATAGGTGCCGACCGACGGCAGCGAGCCCGAATGATTGCCGTCGCCGCCGGTTGCGACGCCGCGCATGTAGACGACGGTTCCGCCACCCTGCGACGCCTGGAAGCTGACCGACGGCAGCTGCTTGGTATAATCCTCGAAGTTGGAGATGTTGAGCTGGTCGAGCCGGCGGCTGCCGATCGCCTGGATCGACACCGGCACATCCTGGAGGTTCTCCTCGCGCTTCTGGGCGGTGACGATGATCTCCGTTGAATCCTCGACCTGCCCGTCCTGCGCTGACTCGACCTGCGGGGGCGGCGCGGTGACGTCGGTGGCGTTGGTCGCAGGCGCCGGCGATTGGCTGGGGTCGGTTGGCGGCGGCGGGGCCGGCGGGGCGGACTGGGCCAGAGCCGGCGGTGCAAGCGCGGTTGAAGCCAGCAGCCCGAACGCGAATGCGCGCAAAGTCCGATCGATCATCATGCCCCCCTTTGGCTCGTGACAGGATTGCGACAGAGGAGCGCGGCGTTGTCAACAAGGAAGCTTATGCCGCTGGGATGTCCTTGCCGGACTGGTGCTTCCAAGCCTCAGGAACGTCGGGATAGCAGTCGAGCACGTCGCTCAGCGAATCCTTCAGTTCGGCGAGGTGCGACTCGTAGGCTTGCCACTCCTGCGTCGCAGCCCGGTAGATCGGCTGACGGACCTGCTCCGAGCTTGGCGTTCGAACTGCCCGCTCGGTTTCGTAGAAGGCAAGGCAGGCGAGCTCGAAGTCGAGACCGCAATATTCGAGCAGCGCGCGCACCTCGGTCTCGGTGTCCTCGACCATGCGCTCATAGATCACCCGGTGGACCCGCCCCGGTAACACCGCGTCGACGTGCGCCATCAGCCGCACATAATCGGAATAATATTGGCCGAGGTCGGCAAGGTCGTAGGTGAAGTCCTGCCCCCGCGCGAAATGCTGGCGGAAATTGGACAAACAGCAGCCGAGCGGGTGGCGGCGCGCATCGATGATTTTGGCGTTGGGCAGCACCAGGTGGATGAACGGCGCGTACATCCAGTTGTTGGGCAGCTTGTCGATGAACACCGGCCGGTCGGTGCGCCGCTGGACCGACGCGCGCAGCAGGTAATCCTCTCCCGCCGCCTTGCGCTCCGCGGCGGTCATCGCCGCCGCCGATGAGGGGTATTTGCCGCCCTCCCGCGCTACCGCCGGCATGTCGGGAAGCTCCGATGTCCCTTCGACCGCGCTGTGCGAAGCAAGAATCTGCTCGATCAGCGTCGAGCCGGCGCGCGGCATTCCGACAATGAAGATGGGGTCCGGGGCGTCGTTGCCGCCAGCCGCGGTCAGCACTTCGCGGGTGAACGCCGCAATGCTTCGCTCGACGGTTCGAGTAACGTCCTCGGCGCGCGATGGATGATAGCGGCGGCGAAGCGCGTTGCCGGACGAATAATGCGCGAACGCCTCTTCGAAGCGGCCGCCGTCGTGGAGCGCCTTGCCGAGCGCGAAGTCGAGGTGGAAGCGATCGTCGTCTGCAAGACCCGGCTGCGCCAGCGCCTCTTGCATCGCCGCGACGTCGGCGTCGGTGAAGTGCATCGTCTTGAGGTTCGCAAGGCTCCACCAAGCCTCGCCGAGCGCGGGCTGCAGCTCGATTGCCTGGCGGTAGGCGGCGATGCCTTCGTCGAGCCTGCCGACGGTCTTGAGCATGTGCCCATAGCTCAGCCACACCCGCGGCTGGCGCGGCGCGCGCTCGATCACTGCTGCATAGATGCCGATCGCTTCCTCGAAATCGCCGAGGCGCCCGAGCGTCGCCGCCTTGAGGTTGAGGTGCCCAATCGCTTCCGGCTCGGCGCGAAACAGCTCGTCGAGCAGCTCCAGCGATTCGGCGGGCCGGCCGAGCCGGCCGAGCACCACCGCCAGATTGGCTCGCGCGGCGGTGAAGCCCGGCGCGATCTCAAGCGCGCGGCGAAGCAGCGTTTCGCTGTCGCGCAGCCGGCCAATCCTCGCTGCAAGTTCGGCGAGCATGCGGATCGCGCGCACATCGAACGGATCGTCCTTGAGGTGCGGCTTCAGGATCCGCTCGGCGACGTCGAGCTTGTCCTCGTGCATCGCCATCGCCGCCTCGAGGAGCCGGGGATGCCAGCGCTGCGAGCCTGGGAATGCCGTGGCCATGGCGGCCGGTTTAGCGCGCCGGCATGGCTCGCGCCAAGCTGGCGTCGGAGCTATGCGGAGCGATGATCTATTTCGACGATCTGGAGGTTGGCGCCGAAACCTATTTCGGCAGCTGCGAAGTCACTCGCGAGGAGGTGATCGGCTTTGCCCGGCGTTTCGACCCCCAGCCGTTCCATCTTTCCGCCGAGGCCGCCGCGAAAACCCACTTCGGGCGGATCGCGGCGAGCGGCTGGCATACCTGCGCGATGACGATGGGGGTAATCGCCCGCTTCGTGGTCGGGCAGGAGCAGGCGGGATTGGGTTCGCCGGGGATCGACGAGCTTCGCTGGTTGAAGCCCGTCTACCCCGGCGACACCTTGCACGTGCACGGCAAGATCCTTGAGACCCGGCCGTCCCGGAGCAAGCCGGATATCGGCTCGTTCCGAACCGAGACGACGGTCACCAACCAGGATGGCGAGAAGGTGATGACCTTCACGTCGATCGTGCTGATGCGCCGCCGCCCGGCCGGTGGTTAGTCGTTCGAGTCCCTGAGCCGGCGACGGATGGTCGTGCGCAGGTCATTCGAGGTCGACGGCGAACGCGTTGATTTGGTCGTAGTCAGGCGCTCATCCTGACGGGATTCGGTGCGCGCGCGCGCGCGGCTTCCGATCTCACCGGCGAGGCTGCTCCGCGACCGCGTTTCGGTTTCGCGGTTGAAGCCGCTCCAGTTGGGCTCAAGCCTAGTGCGCGACTGAGTCATCGCCGATCCGCCTGTCGACTTGGTTCCAGCGGCTTCGGCGCGCTGCCGCTCCCAGTATTGGCGCAGCTGTTGCGTCAGTGGCCGGCGCCTGCGCTCGCGGTCGTAGACGTAATAGCCGGTGCCCGGATAATAATAGCCGCCGTACCAGCCAAAGGGCGAGCTGTAGTATGGCGACCGGTAATAGGGGTTGTAGCGGTTGAACGGGTCGTAGCCGAAGCCGCCGCCATGGCCGTACGGGCTGCGATATCCACCGTAGCCGTAGGGGCTGCCATAGGGGCTGCCGTAGCCGTACTGGCCGCCGTAGCCGTACTGGCCGCCGTAACGGCCGCCGTAGCCATAGGGATCGCCGTAGCTGGTGCCGACCGACAGGCCGCCGAGGCCGCCGCCGTAGGCGCAGCCGCCGAGCGATGCGCCGGCAGCCAGGATCAAAGTTACCAAACGCGCACGCATGACTGTCATCCTTCGCATGAAGAGAACCCGACCGGTCTGCCACCAGTGACCTGCACAGTAGCTTAACGCACTGTCCCCACCGTCTTTTCCACCGGACTTTACGGCGACGCAATCAATTTGTGTCGGGATACTCATATCTGAACGGATCGGTCGCGGTCGGCTGGGTCGGCAGCGGCGGGCGTGGCAGCTCCTTGTCGCTGTTGGCCGCGGCCAGCAGCATCCCCGCCATCACCACCGACGCCTGGCGCAGATCGTCGGGCCGCAAATGGTCGAGCGTGTCGAGGTTCGAATGGTGGACCTGGCTGTCGTAATCGAGCGGGTCCTGGATGAACTGGAAGCCCTGCAAGCCGACTGCCTGCAGGAAGACGTGGTCGGTGCCGCCGGTCTTGCCGGCCACCACCCGCTCGGCGCCCATCGAATTGAACGGCGCCATCCACTCGCGAAGCAGCGGCACCGCGCCGGCATTGCCCTCGGCATAGATGCCGCGGAACTTGCCGCCGCCATTGTCCATGTTGAAATAGGCCTTGAGGTCTCCGTAGCCGGGCTTCTTGACGATCGGGAAACGAGTCGCCCAGCTGAAGTAAGCGGTCATCCCGTCCATCCCCGGCGGCGTTGGCCGGTCGACCAGGTGCCGCTCGATGTAGGCGCGGCTGCCGAGCAGCCCCTGCTCCTCGCCTTCCCACAAGGCGAAACGGATGGTGCGCCGCGGCCGAACGCCGAGCCTGCGCAGGATCCGCGCCGCTTCCATGACGACGACGCTGCCAGCACCATTGTCGGCGGCGCCGTCGCCGGCGATCCAGCTGTCGAAATGCGCGCCGGCCATCACATAGCCGGCCTTGGGATCGCTTCCGGGGATGTCGGCGATGATGTTGTTGGCATTGGGATCGCGGTCGTCGAACTGCGCATCGCTGGCCAGCTCGATGACGGGCGCGGGGCCGGTCTTGGCGAGGCGGGCCAGCCGGCGATAATCCTCGGCAGCAAGCTCGAAGCCAGGCAGCGTCGGCGACTGGCCGGTCATGTAGGTATAGCCCTCGCCGTGCAGCAGCTTGTTGTCGCGATAACTGATCTTGACCCAGGCGAGCGCGCCTTCGCTCTTCAGGAACTGGTCGAGCTGGCGCGCATAGTTGAAGCGCTTCAGCCGCCGGTCGAGCGCCTCAGGGTCGAAGCTCGGCATGTCGAAGCTATCCTCTTCGCCGATCTCCTTGTCGGTCAGCCGCCGGAAAGCGGACTCCTTGGGCTCCCGAGTCGCGCCGGGGAGGCTGAGCAGCACGATCTTGCCCGCAAGCTTGCCGCGATAGGCGGCGAAGTGGCTGACCTCGCTGATCGGGGCGACAACGATCGGCGCCCGAATCGCGCCATTGGTGCCGGGGGTCCAGGCAACCGGAATCGCCGTCATCTCGATCGCACGCGGAGCGATCATTCGAGCGCTGTAGGAATTGACGTTCCAGCCGCGGCCGAAATCGAACGGCTCGAGCCGGGCGTTGGCGAGGCCGTAGGAGCGGAACTTAGCGATTGCCCATTGTTCGGCGCGGTCGAGGTTGGTCGAGTTGGTCAGCCGGTGCCCGATGCCGTCGAGCAGCTCGTGCGCGGTCAGCATCACCTGGCTCCGGTTCATGCCCTCGTCGATGATCCGGGCAGTGTCGCTGGCCGGCTGCGCCGTGGCGGTGCCAGCCGCAGCCAAGGCCACCGAAGTTAGCAAAATCCGTCGCGTCAAACCGAGCATCAACCCCTCCCTGGAATGGAAGCGGCACGCTGCATGAAATGACGCTTGTCGCAACAGCTTTGCTGCAAACGGGCGGCGGGGGTTAGCCGGCGATGCCCTCGTCGCGCTTGGCCTGGTTGCTCTTGGCCTGGTTGACCGGGTCCAGCGGCCCGGTAACCCGAACCTTGCGCTTCGCCTCCGCCCAGATGTTGCGATAGGCGAAATAGCCGAGCACGGTGGCGATCAGCAGGAACAGCACGACCGCGACGCCCGCCGCGTGGCGCCGCTCCAGTGTCGGCTCGGCCGCCCACACCAAAAAGGCGGACACGTCCTTGGCCATCTGGTCCACGGACCCGCGGGTGCCGTCGGCATAGGTCACCTGCCCCTCACCGGTCAGCGGCGGCGGCATGGCGATGTTCAAGTTGGCGAAATACGGGTTGTAATGCAGGTTGGCGGGCGTCTTGGCGGTCGGGAACCTGCGCACCAGCTCGGCCGGCTGCTGCTCATAGCCGGTCAGCAGCGAGTAGGTGTACGCTGCCCCGCCCGAGCGCGCCTTGGCGATCAGCGACAGGTCTGGCGGAAGTGCATTATTGTTGGCGGCCCGAGCGGCGGTTTCGTTGGCATAGGGGTCCGGGAAGCGGTCCGACGGGATCGCCTTGCGCGTCGCCGTCTCGCCGGTCTCATCGTTGATGCTCGGGACCTCGATCTGCCACTGGTCGGCGATCGCCTTCACCTCGGCCTCGCTGTAACCGAGGTCGGCAAGGTTGCGAAACGCAACCAGGTTGAGGCCGTGGCAGGCCGCGCACACCTCCTTGTAGACCTGGAAGCCGCGCTGCAGCTGCTGCCGGTCGAAGCGGCCGAACGGGCCGTCGCTGGCCAGGTGCAGCTCCTTGGGCTCGTGATGGGCGAACACTTCTTCGGCGGTCGGCTCGGGCGGATTGCTGAAATAATCGCCGAGATTGATGAACAGCGAGATCAGCAGAACGCCGACAAAGCCGAACCCAACGACATAACCCATAAAGCGGAGCAGCATTTTAGAGGCGTCCCCTTATTCGGCCGCGACGGCAGCGGTCGCGCCGGGCTTAGGCTTGCTCGCCATGGGCGCGCTTTCACTGGCTTCACCGTGGAGCACCGAGCTGGAAATCGAGTCTGGAAGCGGCAGCGGCCGCTCGAACCCGGAGATGATCGGCAGGATGATCAGGAAGTGCGCGAAATAATAAGCCGTCGCGACCTGACTGACCGCCACCACTAGCGGCGTAGGCGTAGCGCCGCCCGCCCAGCCGAGCACAAACACGTCGAACATCAACAGCCAGAAGAAGCGCTTGAACAACGGCCGGTAGGAGCCCGAGCGGACCGCGGACCGGTCGAGCCACGGCAGGAAGAACAACAGCAGGATCGAGGCGAACATCGCCAGCACGCCCCACAGCTTGGCCGGCAGGATGAAGTCGATCGTGAACGCCTTGAGGATCGCGTAGAACGGCAGGAAATACCATTCGGGAACGATATGCGCGGGCGTCGCCAGCGGATTGGCCGGGATGTAATTGTCCGGGTGCCCCAGAGCGTTCGGCGCGAAATAGGTAACCGCCGCGAACAGCGCCAAAAAACCGGCCGCGAACCAGCCGTCCTTGGCGGTGTAGAAGGGATGGAAGGGAAGCGTATCCTTCTCGTCCTTGACGTCGACTCCGGTGGGGTTGTTAGACCCCGGGATGTGCAGCGCCCAGATGTGCAGGATCACCACCGCGGCGATGACGAACGGCAGCAGATAATGGAGCGAGAAGAAGCGGGTCAGCGCCGCCTGGTCAGGCGTATAGCCACCCAGCAGCCAGATCCGCATCGGCTCGCCAACCACCGGGAAGGCGGAGAAGAAGCCGGTGATCACCTGCGCTCCCCAATAGCTCATCTGCCCCCACGGCAGAACGTAGCCCATGAAGGCGGTCGCCATCATCAACAGATAGATGAC
>JACCSV010000190.1 GCA_013812805.1 Sphingomonas sp.
GGCGAGCCGTCGCTCCTCGAGCAGGAAAAAATGGCGGAACAGCGGGTGCGTTCGGAAGTCCTTGAGGATGAAGGCGTGCGCGCGGTGTTCGATGCCTTCCCCGAAGCCGAGCTCGAATCCTATTCCATCACAAAGGGTGCATGACATGCCAAACCTCGAAGAAATCATGAAAATGGCGCAGGACGTTCAGGCCGAGATGGAGAAGGCGCAGGCCAACCTCGACGCGATCGAGGTCGAGGGCGCCTCGGGCGGCGGGCTGGTCAAGGTGCGCGCGTCGGCCAAGGGTCGGATCATCAGCGTCTCGATCGACGACAGTTTGTTGGTGCCGGCGGAAAAATCGATGCTCGAGGATCTGATCACCGCGGCGCTCAACGACGCCAAGTCCAAGGCCGACGTCGCTGCTGGACCTGAGCTGCAGAAGATGACCAGCGGCATTCCGCTCCCGCCAGGCTTCAAGCTGCCGTTTTAGGCACGCCGGGGTGGATTCCGGCTCGGCCATCCCCTAACTGGCGCCCGAACCCCGTACAGCCGAAGGAATACGCGACCCCATGGCCGCCCAGTACAGCTTTGTGATGAAAGGCCTGACCAAGGCGTTCCCGGGTCAGAAGCCGATCCTCAACAACATCAACCTGCAATTCTACCAGGATGCCAAGATCGGCATCGTCGGCCCCAACGGCTCGGGCAAGTCGACGCTGATGAAGATCATGGGCGGCCGCGACAAGGAATTCACCGGCGAGGCCTGGCCCGGCGACGGGGTTACCGTCGGCTATCTCGAGCAGGAGCCGCAGCTAGACGATAGCAAGACGGTCCGCGAGAACGTGATGGACGGCGTGCGCCCCGTTGCCGACATGCTCGAGCGCTTTAACGCCATCTCCGCGCAAATGGCCGACCCGGGCGACGATTTCGACGCGCTGATGGCGGAGATGGGAGAGCTTCAGGAGAAAATCGACGCTGTCGACGGCTGGACGCTCGACAATCAGCTCGAGATTGCGATGGACGCGCTTCGCTGCCCTCCCGGAGAGGCCGCCGTGGACAATCTGTCGGGCGGCGAGCGGCGGCGCGTGGCGCTGACCCGCCTGCTGCTCGAAAAGCCGGGCATCCTGCTACTCGACGAGCCGACCAACCATCTCGATGCCGAAAGCGTGCAGTGGCTGGAAAAGCATCTGATCGATTATCCGGGCAATGTCATCCTCGTCACCCACGACCGCTATTTCCTCGACAATGTCGTCAACTGGGTCCTCGAACTCGATCGCGCTCGTTACTACGTCTACGAAGGAAACTACTCCACCTATCTGGAAAAGAAGTCGAAAAGGCTTCAGCAGGAAGAGCGCGAGGAAGCCGGCAAGCAAAAAGCGATCAATGACGAGCTGGAGTGGATCCGGCGCTCGCCAAAGGCGCGCCAGGCCAAGTCCAAGGCGCGGATCCGGGCGTTCGACGAGCTGGTCCAGGCGCAGGAGAATCGAACTCCGGGCAAGGCGCAGATCCTAATCCAGGTCCCGGAGCGCCTCGGCGGCAAGGTGATCGAGGTTGAGGGCGTGACCAAGGCCTATGGCGACAAATTGCTGTTCGAGGACCTCAGCTTCTCGCTGCCGCCCGGCGGGATCGTTGGCGTCATTGGAGCCAACGGTGCCGGCAAGACGACACTGTTCAAGCTGATCACCGGCCAGGAACAGGCGGATTCGGGCGGCGTCACCGTCGGCCCGACGGTCCACCTAGGCTATGTCGACCAGAGCCGCGACGCGCTCGACCCGAAAAAGAACGTCTGGGAGGAGGTGTCCGACGGCCTGGATATCTTCAAGCTCGGCAAGCACGAGGTCAACAGCCGCGCTTATGTCGGCGCATTCAACTTCCGAGGACCCGACCAGCAGAAGAAGGTCGGGCAGTTGTCAGGCGGCGAGCGCAACCGGGTGCACCTTGCCAAGATGCTAAAGGAGGGCGGCAATGTTCTTCTGCTCGACGAGCCGACCAACGACCTCGACGTCGAGACGCTTCGGGCGCTGGAAGAGGCGCTGGAGAATTTCGCCGGCTGCGCGGTGATCATCAGCCACGACCGTTTCTTCCTCGACCGCCTGGCGACGCACATCCTCGCCTTCGAGGGCGACAGCCGGGTCGAATGGTTCGAGGGCAATTTCGAATCCTATGAGGAAGACAAGCGCCGCCGGCTCGGGCCGGAAGCCGACCGGCCGCACCGGATGACCTA
>JACCSV010000192.1 GCA_013812805.1 Sphingomonas sp.
CCGGCGAAGTCCTGCGACAAGGCCGCCCTCTGGCCACGCGTCGCTCGGATGCCGTTGGTGTTGTCGAATGCCGCCGAATATCCAACCGTCGAGGTCAGGCGGCTACCAAGCTCGTCGCACAGATAGCTGCCGGCCTTGAGCGGGTCGCACTCCGCATCTCGGGGCCCGTCCCCGTCCGGGTCGGTGAAATAGGTTCCCCGGTCGAGGGTGATGTCGTCCATCACCAGCGAATAGCGAACGCCGATGTTGGCATATTCGTTGAGCGGGAAGCCAAGCCGCAAGCCGCCACCGGTGCTGATCTGGCCATAGGTGCGGTTGCGCTCACCGTTTATGAAATTGAAGCTGTTGTAGTCGCGCCTGTAGAGCTGGCCACCGAACAGGATCTGCTTGTCGAACAGATAAGGGTCGGTGAAGCTTAGCTGCACCGACTTGGAATAGCGCGAGTAGTCGACGCCGGCGCCGAGCGTCTGACCCATCCCACGGAAATTGTTCTGCTGAACCGACAGCGACAGGATGAACTTCTCGTAGCTCGAATAGCCGCCCGAAAATTGCAGCTGGCCGGTGGCTTTTTCTTCCACGTCGGTGCTGAGCACGATGCGGTCTGGAGCCGACCCTTCGGCCTGCTTGATCTCGAGATTTTCCTGGAAGTAGCCGAGCGACTGGATCCGGTCCTGCGATCGCTTAACCTTGATCGCGTTGAAGGCGTCGCCTTCGTTGACCCGGAACTCGCGGCGAAGCACCTTGTCACGAGTGACCGTGTTGCCGTTGATGTCGATGCGCTCGACATAGACGCGCGGGGTGTCCCCGACCTTGATGGTGATGTTCATCACCCGCTGATCGGCAAGCCGCTCATAGGACGGATTGATGTCTGCGAACGCATAGCCCAGCGCTCCGGCGACCTCGTTGACCGCAGTGACCGAATCTTCGACCGCCTTGGCGTTGAACCAGGTCCCTGGCTTTAGCGCGACGATCTGCTTGACCTTTTCCGGTCCGAGGTCGCGAAGCGCGCTCTCCGCCGCGACAGTGCCAAGGCGATAGCGGGGCCCCTCCTCGACCACGTAAGTGATGATGAAGTCGCGCCGGTCCGGAGTCAGCTCGGCAAGCGCGGAGACGACTCGGAAGTCAGCGTAGCCTTCGGTAAGGTAAAAGGCGCGCAGCTTCTGCTGGTCGGCTGACAACCGGTCCGGGTCGTAGCTGTCGTTGGACTTCAAAAAGCCAAGCACGCCGCCGGCCTGGCGCGAATACATCTCCTTGCGCAGCCGGTCGTCGTTGAAGGCCTGATTGCCGATGACGTTAATGCTTCGAATCTTCGACTTGTCGCCCTCGTAGATTTCGAAAACGAGGTCGACCCGGTTCTGGTCGAGCTGAACGATCTTGGGTTCGACCCGCGCTGCGAAGCGCCCTTCGCGCTTGTACAGCTCGACGATCCGCTCGACGTCCGAGCGCACCTTGGAGCGAGTAAAGATCTGACGGGGCGCAAGCTTGATCTCGGGGAGGATCTTGTCGCTCTTGAGTCGCTTGTTGCCTTCAAGGACGATGCGGTTGATCACCGGGCTCTCGCGAACGGTGACCAGGATCGTGCCCGTTTCCGCGCCGGTGATGACCACGTCGGTGAACAGCTCGGTCGCATACAGGTCCTTGAGCGCCTGATCGAGCGTAGCGGCGGTGTAGGTCTGACCGGGTGCCAGGCTGGCGTAGGAAATGATCGTCGCCGGCTCCAGCCGCTGGTTGCCGCGGACGCTGACCGAACGAATCACCGCGCTTGCCGGAGCCGCAGCCTGCGGCTGCGCGGCCGCCGGTGCAGGCGCTGCCGTCTGCGGCTGGGCCGGGGCCGGTTGCGCGGCCGTTGCGGCCTGCGCCAGCAACGGCGCCGACCAGCCACCGAGGATTGTTCCAACGAGGAGCATGGCGCCCGCGCGCCGGCTCAGCTTCGATTTTTGTGAAATCACGCGTTTCCGCCTCTGAAAATCATCGCGGCCAACTCCTGCCGCAGAATGGATGCCAGCCCTGCCCCAAGCAGGTTAGCCAATCAAGCGCCCGAGCCGTTCCCACAATCCGAACGAACCGAGATCGTTCAGCGTCGTGAAGACGAGCAGCGCCAGGAGTAGCGCAAGCCCGCCCCGGAACGCCCATTCCTGTGCCCGAACGCTGACCGGGCGCCGCCGAACCGCTTCGGCGGCATAGAAGAGCAGATGTCCGCCATCCAGCATCGGGACTGGCAACAGGTTGATGAATCCAAGGTTAATTGAGAACAAGGCGAGCAGCTGGATGAACTCGAACACGCCGAGCGATGCCTGCTGTCCGGCGATCTGAGCCATCTTCAGCGGGCCGCCCAAGTCGTCGGTCGAGCGCCGCCCGGTGATGATCTGCCACAGCCCGTCGATGGTCGCCCGCGTCAGCGCCCAGGTGTAGCGCACCCCTTCGGGCAGCAGGCGGGTGACCGGCACCCGCTCAAGCGCTCGGCCTTCAGCGAAAACCCCGAGCAGGCCGAGCCGGTATTTCTGCCCGAAGCGGTCGCTCTGCTCGTGCACGCCCAGCTTAGCCTGAACGGTGGCCGGCTGGCTGCCGCGGACGATTCGAATTTCCACATCCTCGCCTGGCCGCAGCGAGACGACGCGCTGAATGTCCTCGAACGAAGATGTCCGCTGGCCCGCGACCGCCTCGATCCGGTCGCCTTGCTGGATCCCGGCAGCTTGCGCCGCGCTTCCCGGCTGCAGAGCGGTCACCACCGTCGGCGTTCGCGGAATCCCGAAAGCGGCGAAAAAGCCGGCGAAGATCAGGATTGCCAGAAGGAAGTTGGCCATCGGCCCGGCAAGGACGATCAGGAACCGCTGCCATACCGGCTTGCCGGCAAAGCTATCCTCGCGGACGGATGCCGGATCGTCCTCGCCCGCCCCGGCGTGCTGCTCGTCGCCGATGAAGCGGACATAGCCTCCGAGCGGAAGCCAGCCGACTTTCCAGCGAGTGCCGCGCTTGTCGGTCCAGCCGGTGACCTCGCCGCCAAAGCCGATCGAGAACACCTCCGCGCCGACGCCGAACAGCCGCCCGACCAGGAAATGCCCCATCTCGTGGATGAAGACGAGCGGCCCGATCGCCAGGATGAAGGCGATGACGATCAGCCAGAGTGGCGGTTGTGAGAGCATCTTTCCCTAGGAACAGCTTTCGTGGGCCGCGGCGCTTACCTTGGCCCGGGTTGCGGAGTCGAGCGCGATGACTTCGTCGATCGATCGCGGTGCCGGCGCCGTCGTCTGGCCGAGCGCGTCTGCCACCATCGCCGCGATCTCGTGGAAGGCAATCCGGCCGGCGAGGAAAAGCTCGACCGCGATCTCGTTGGCGGCATTGAGGATGATCGCTGCGCCGCCCCCGCTCTCGAGCGCTTCGCGAGCGAGGCGGAGCGCGGGGAACCGCTCAAGGTCGGGAGCTTCGAAGTCGAGCCTGCCGAGTTCGACCAGGTCGAGCCGCGCGGCCGGCGTTTGCATTCGCTCCGGCCACGACAGCGCGTAGGCGATCGGGATTCGCATGTCGGCGGTTCCGAGATGAGCGAGCAGTGAGCCGTCGATGAATTCGACCAGCGAATGAACCGTCGACTGCGGGTGGATGACAATGTCGATCTGCTCCGACCCGAGGCCAAACAGATGGTAGGCTTCGATCAGCTCCAGCCCCTTATTCATCAAGGTCGCCGAATCCACCGAGATCTTTGCTCCCATCGACCATTTCGGATGCGATACGGCCTCGGCGGGTGTCGCGCTGCGCATCTGCTCGGCGCTTGCGGTACGGAACGGTCCGCCGCTGGCGGTTAGGATCAGTCTTGAGACATCGTCGCCGCAGCTTCCGACAAGACACTGAAAAATGGCGTTATGTTCGCTGTCGACCGGTATTAGCGTCGACCCGCTTCGGCTCGCGGCTTCGATCATCAGCTGGCCGGCGGTAATCAGCGCTTCCTTGTTGGCGAGCGCCACCGTCTTGCCGGCCTCCACCGCCGCCATCGTCGGCAGCAACCCGGCGCAGCCGACGATCGCCGCCATTACCCAGTCGGCATCGCCGGTCGCGGCCTCCACCAGCGCCGCCGCTCCTGCCGCGGCGCGGCAGCCGCTTCCATCAAGCAGCGTTCGAAGTTCGGGCAACCGGCCCTCGTCCGCGACGACCGCAAGTTTAGCGCCGGTCGCCAGAGCCGCCTCGGCAAGCTCGCGCACTTTCGACTGGGCGGTCAAAGCAATCACATCGAACCGATCCGGCGAGCGCTTGACGAGATCGAGGGTCGACTGTCCGACCGAGCCGGTGGCGCCGAGGATCGCGATTCGGCGCTTCATGCAACCGACACCAGCGCTGAGCAGGCCGTCAGCACGGCGACCGGAATCAGTCCATCGAGCCGATCGAAGACGCCGCCGTGGCCTGGCAGCATGGTGCCCGAATCCTTGACGCCGGCGCGCCGTTTCATCCAGCTTTCAAACAGGTCGCCCCCCTGCGCGGCCGCGGAAAACAGTGGTGCCAGCAGCAGGTAGGTGGCGCCGAGACCGGTCAGATACACCCACAAGGTGCCAAGCACGGTGGCGGCCGCGACTCCGCCGTAGAAGCCGGCCCAGGTCTTCTTGGGGCTGATCACCGGCGCAAGCTTCGGCCCGCCAATCGCCCGGCCAGCGAAATAGGCGCCGACGTCGGTCGCCCAGACGATCAGGAACACCCACATTACCAGCGCGACGCCGTTGTCGGCGCGGTCGCGGATCCAAAGCAGCGCCAGTGCCGCGATCAGCGTGTAGAGGAAACCGCCGACATACCAGCTTGCGCCCCAGCCCCTGGTGATCCGAGTCCATTCGTAAAAGACCGCGGTCGCCGCGGCGGCAACGAGGATGGCGAAATAATAGCCGCCATGAAAAACGGCACCGATCGTCACCGCAATCAGCACGATGGCCGCGAGCGACCGGACGACGAGGTCGTTCATCGGCCGCCGAACCTGCGCTGCCGCGCGGAATATTGCTCGATCGCCGAGTGGAACGCCGCTTCGTCGAAGTCCGGCCACAGCACCGGGGTGAACAGCAGTTCCGAGTATGCACATTGCCATAGCAGAAAGTTGGACAGCCGGACTTCGCCCGAGGTGCGGATCAACAGGTCGGGATCGGGCAGGCCGGCGGTGTCCAGCTCAGCTTCAACCGTAGCTTCGTCGATCCGGGAAGGGTCAAGCTCACCCGTCACCGCCCGGCTCGCGAGCTTCGCGGCGACGGCGGCGAGCTCGCTGCGTGAGCCGTAGCTGAGCGCGACGACCAGGGTCAGCCGCCGGTTGGCAGAGGTTCGTTCGACCGCCGCTTCGAGCTGGCGGGTCATCAGCGGCCCGAACGCTTGGTAATCGCCGATCAGCCGCAGGCGCACGCCTTCGTCCATCAGCCGCTCGAGCTCGAGCTCCAGATAGTAACGCATCAGGCCCTTGAGGTCGGCGATTTCGTCGTCGGAGCGTCGCCAGTTCTCCGACGAGAATGCGTAGAGCGTGAGCACCTCGACCCCAGCATCGGCCGCCGCCTGAAGCGACCGGCGGACCGCTTCCGCACCGGCGCGATGCCCAGCAACCCGCGGGAGCCCGCGCTGTTCGGCCCAGCGGCCGTTGCCGTCCATGATGATCGCGACATGGCGGGGAATGGCCCCTGCCCCGTCCGTGGCGGCCTGGTGGACGCTGCTTGCGGACGGCGCGGAACCGGCGGTCACTTGCCCAGGATTTCCTTTTCCTTGTTGTGGGAGAGCTCGTCGATCTCCTTGATCGTGTCGTCGGTCAGCTTTTGCACCTCGGTCTCGAGCCGCTTGCGCTCGTCCTCGCTGATTTCGTGCTTCTTTTCGTCCTGCTTCAAATGGTCCATGCCGTCGCGGCGGACGTTGCGGACCGCGATGCGCGCCTTTTCGGCATATTGGCCGACCAGCTTGGCAAGCTCCTTGCGCCGCTCCTCGGTCAGCTCCGGGATCGGCAGCCGGATCAGCTGGCCGTCGGTGATCGGGTTGAGACCGATCCCGGCCGAACGGATCGCTTTTTCGACCGGCTGGACGTTCGACCGGTCCCACACCTGCACCGTCAGCAGCCGCGCCTCCGGCACCGACACGGTGGCAACCTGGTTGAGCGGCATGTTGCTGCCGTAGACCTCGACTTGGATGGTATCGAGCAACGCGGTGGAAGCGCGGCCGGTGCGAAGGCCGCCGAGGTCGTGCCTCAACGCTTCTACCGCGCCATGCATCCGGCGTTGCAAATCTGCTTTGTCCATGCTGGCGGCCATCCGATTACTCCTCGTTCTGAACGATCGTCGCGGTTCCGCCGCCGGCAAGCACCTTGGCAAGGTTGCCGGGTTCGCGGACGTTGAAGACGACGATCGGAATGTTGTTGTCGCGACAAAGCGCCACCGCAGCGCCGTCCATCACGCGCAGGTCGTCGCTCAGGACTCGGTGGAAGCTTAAACGGTCGTAGCGCGTTGCCGACGCGTCCTTTTTCGGATCGGCGGTGTAGACGCCATCGACGCTGGTGCCCTTGAACAATGCGTCGCAGCCCATCTCCGCGGCGCGCAGCGCGGCTGCGGTGTCGGTGGTGAAATAGGGGTTGCCGGTGCCCGCGGCGAACAGGACGATGCGGCCCTTCTCCAGATGGCGAAGCGCTCGCCTGCGGATGTAGGGCTCGCTGATGCTCGCCATCGGGATTGCCGACTGAACGCGGGTTTCGGCTCCGTGTTTTTCGAGCGAACCTTGTAGCGCGATCGCGTTCATCACCGTGGCGAGCATGCCCATGTAGTCGGCGCTGGCCCGGTCGAAGCCTTTGGCGGCCGCGGCCATGCCACGGAAGATATTGCCGCCGCCTACTACCAGGCAAAGCTGCGGACATTGCTCGCGTGCGGCAATCACCTCGCGGGCGAGCGCGTCGACGGCTTCCGGATCGATCCCGAGCTGCCCCGACCCCATCATCGCCTCGCCCGAAAGCTTGAGCAGGATCCGGTTGAAGCGCGGGCGGCTCATGGCTGCGGGAAGTCCTTCGTGAAGAGGAGCGAGAACGCTCTTATGGCGCCCCCGCCCCTCTGCCAACTGCTAAGCGACTGGCTCGGGCCCCTCGACGCCGCTCGGGACAGGCTTGCTGGTGCCGGCGGCCGCGGCGACTTCGGCGGCGAAGTCGCTCTCCTTCTTCTCGATGCCTTCGCCCAGCTGGAAGCGAACGAAGCTGGTCAGCTCGATCCCGACCCCGGCTTCCTTGCTGGCAGCGGCCAGGACCTCGGCGACCGGCGTCTTGTTGTCCATCACGAACAACTGCGAGAGAAGCGCATTGTCCTTGCGGAACTTGGCGAGGCCGCCTTCGACCATTTTCTCGACGATGTTCTGCGGCTTGCCGCTGTCCTTCGCCTTTTCCATCGCGATTCCGCGCTCCCGCTCGACGAGCGCCGGGTCGAGCGCGTCGCCGTTGAGCGCCAGCGGATTGGCGGCGGCGATGTGCATTGCGATCTGCTTGCCGAGCGTCTGCAGCGTTTCCGCCGAAGCACCGCTTTCGAGCGCGACGAGAACGCCGATCTTGCCAAGCCCCGGGGTCACCGCGTTGTGGACGTAAGACACGACCGCCCCCTCGCCGACTTCCAGCACGGCAGCGCGGCGGAGCGACTGGTTCTCGCCGATGGTGGCGATATTGTTGGTCAGGGTCTCAGCAACGGTGCTGCCACCCGGATATTGGGAAGCGCCGAGCGCCTCGACATCACTGCCAGTGCTCTGCGCAAGTTTCGCAACATTGCGCACGAAGTCCTGGAACTGCTCGTTCTTGGCGACGAAGTCGGTTTCGGAGTTGATCTCGACGGCGGCGCCCCGGTTGCCCTCGACGGCGACTCCGATCAGCCCTTCCGCGGCGGTACGGCCGGCCTTCTTGGCGGCAGCCGCAAGGCCCTTGGCGCGCAGCCAGTCGACCGCGGCTTCCATGTCGCCATTGTTTTCGGATAGCGCCTTCTTGCAGTCCATCATGCCGGCGCCGGTGCGCTCGCGCAGTTCCTTGACCGCTGCTGCGGTGATCTCAGCCATTCAATCGATCCTTCAGTAACGCGAATTGGGTGTCGGGTGGCTCAAGCCTCGAGCGCCACTTCCACCGGCGGTTCGGCCATTGCGCCGACGTCGACCCCGCGCGACTGCGCCTCGCCGCTGCGGCCGGAGCCGACCGCCGAAGCAATCGAATCGCAGTACAGGCGGATGGCGCGGCTGGCGTCGTCGTTGGCCGGCACCGGGAAAGCGATTCCGCTCGGGTCGCTGTTGGAGTCGAGGATGGCGACGACGGGGATGCCGAGAACGTTGGCTTCCTTGACGGCGAGTTCCTCCTTGTTGGTGTCGACCACGAACATGACGTCCGGCAGACCGCCCATGTCGCGGATGCCGCCAAGCGACTTTTCGAGCTTATCGCGCTCGCGGGTCAGCTGCAGCACTTCCTTCTTGGTCAGGCCGGCGGTGTCACCCGACAGCTGCTCTTCCAGCGTCTTCAGGCGCTTGATCGAGTTGGAAATGGTTTTCCAGTTGGTCAGCATGCCGCCCAGCCAGCGGTGGTTGACGAAATGCTGGCCGCACGCCTGGGCGCTTTCCGCCACCGCGTCCTGCGCCTGGCGCTTGGTGCCGACGAACAGCACCTTGCCGCCGCGGGCGACGGTTTGCTGAACGAAGTCGAGGGCGCGCGCGAACAGCGGCACGGACTGCGACAAGTCGATGATGTGGACGCCGTTGCGGTCGCCGAAGATGTACGGCTTCATCCGCGGGTTCCAGCGATGGGTCTGGTGGCCGAAATGCGCTCCGGCCTCGAGCAATTGCTGCATGGTGACGACTGTGGCCGCCATTTCATTTCTCCTTCCGGTTATGCCTCAGCGGAAACGAGAAATCCCGAACGGGTTCGGGACACCGGTATGAATGCTTCCGCTTGTGGAATGCGCGCGCCCTAGCCGAACAGCGCTGCCTGTTCAACCTCTGCGATCAGCCAAATAGCGCTTGACAAGCACGGAACAAAGCAGGAACACCCTGGCGTCCCGCTCGACCTGCGGCCGCGTGGAACAAAGCGTGTCCGACACAGTTAAGCTTTTCAACAAGGGACAAAAGTCATGCTTGCACCGCTCACCACCTTGATCTTCCTGGCTAGTCTGTGGCTCATCGCCCAGCTCATTGCGGAATTGTTCGACAAGAGCGGCGGGCGGGTGCTGGCGGCCCTTGCCGGTCGGCCGCACCGCGTTGAAACCACGATCCCGGCCATGCGGCTCCGGGTCAGTGCCCCGCGCCCGGCCCAGCCGATGCGTGCTCGGCAACAGTGGAGCGCCGCCGCCTGACACGGGCGTAGCTGGCGTAAGCGAACGGCAGCATCAGCAGGTATAGTGCGGCAATCGCCAGCAAGGTGATCCACGGCGCCCGGATCAGCGCGGTCCCGAGCAATGCGATCCCGGCCAAAGCAAACAACCGCCATTCGCTGCGGATACGCAAGGAAGACCAGCTGTAGGTGGGCAGGCTCGAGATCATCAGCATCGCCACGAATGCCGTCCACGGCACCACCAGTTCCCACCGCCGAAACAGGTCGTCCCCGGTAATCAGCCAAAGGAAGATCGGGACGAAGGCGATCCCCGCTCCGGCGGGCGCCGGCACCCCGGTGTTGAAACCCGCCGATTTGTGCGGCTGTTCGGCGACGTCGATCTGGGCGTTGAATCGAGCCAGCCTGAGCGCGCAGCAGACCGCCAGCGCAAGCGCCGCGATCCAGCCGAACCGCGGCGCCGATTGCAGCGACCACAGGTACAGAATCAGCGCGGGAGCGGTGCCGAAAGCGATGTTGTCGCTGAGCGAATCGAGCTCTGCGCCGAAGCGGCTTTGCGCTCGCAGCAGCCTGGCAATGCGGCCGTCAATGCCGTCGAGGACGCCGGCGAAGACGACAGCGCCCAGCGCCTTTTCCCATTCGCCGCCGATTGCGAAGCTGACCCCGGTCAGACCGAAACACAGTGCCAGCAGGGTGATGGCGTTCGGGACCATCGCCCGGAACGGGATTCCGCCGGCCCTGCGCTCGGACTTCACTGGCTGGTGCCGGTCAGCGCCGGCTCGGCTCCAAGTTCAGCGAGCACCGTTTCGCCCGCGATCGCGCGCTGGCCGAGCAGCACCCTAGGGCCCGTCCCCGCCGGCAAGTAAACGTCGACGCGGCTGCCGAAGCGGATCATTCCGATCCTCTCCCCGGCCGCCACCTGATCGCCTTCGCGCACAAAGGCGAGGATCCGGCGGGCGACCAGCCCGGCGATCTGGGTGAAGGCAATGCGCACTCCGCCCTCGCCTTCGAGCAGGAAATGCTGGCGCTCATTGTCTTCGCTAGCCTTGTCGAGGTCGGCGTTGACGAACTTGCCGGGGACATAGGCCATCTTGACCACGCGTCCCGCGATCGGTGCGCGATTGATGTGGACGTCAAAGACGCTCATGAAAATCGAGACTCGGGTGAATTCGCCGGCCTCGAGGCTGCCAGCGAGTTCCGGCGGCGGTGGCACTTTCGAAATGGCGGTGATCAGCCCGTCAGCCGGAGCGACGACCAGGCGTTGGTCTCGCGGCGTGGTCCGGATCGGATCGCGGAAAAAAGCGGCCACCCAGATGGTCACGCCGACCAGTAGCCAGCCGAGGAAGTGGCTGATTGCCCCGTAGACGATCAGAGTCGCGACGCCCGAGATGAGCAGGAACTTGCGGCCTTCGGGATGGACCGAAGGAAATCGCCATTTGACGTTGGTGGTAACCGCGCCGTCCGGTTTCTTTAGCGAAGGCATCGCGCCCCCTTAAAGAGGCCGGCCGCACCGCACAACGCTATGTCGCGACCAGCACCGGCGCGGTTGCCTTCGCTCACGCCCTGCGGCAATTGCGCCAACGACCCCTCCCCGCTTCCCCCAGGACAACCGCAATGGCCAAGATCAAGGTGAATAACCCCGTCGTCGAACTCGACGGCGACGAAATGACCAGGATTATCTGGGAGTGGATCCGCGAGCGCTTGATTCTCCCGTATCTGGACGTCGAGCTCCTCTACTTCGACCTGTCGGTCCAGAAGCGCGACGAGACCGACGACAAGATCACGGTCGAGGCGGCCAACGCTATCACGCAGCATGGGGTCGGCGTCAAATGCGCGACCATCACCCCCGACGAGGACCGGGTCGAGGAATTCGGCCTCAAGAAAATGTGGAAATCGCCCAACGGGACGATCCGCAACATCCTTGGCGGAGTCGTTTTCCGCGAGCCGATCGTCATCGGCAACGTGCCTCGGCTGATTCCCGGCTGGACCGATCCCATCGTCGTCGGCCGTCACGCTTTTGGCGACCAGTACAAGGCGACCGACTTCAAGGTGCCGGGCGCCGGCAAGCTGACGATCAAATGGACCGGCGAGGACGGCCAGGAAATCGAGCACGAGGTGTTCCAGTTCCCGGGCGCTGGCGTCGCCATGGGCATGTACAACCTCGACGAGTCGATCCGCGAGTTCGCGCGCGCCTGCCTGACCTACGGCCTCGACCGCGGCTGGCCGGTCTATTTGTCGACCAAGAACACCATCCTCAAGGCCTATGACGGCCGCTTCAAGGATATTTTCGAAGAGACTTTCGCCAGCGAATTCAAAACGAAATTTACCGAAGCTGGAATCGAGTATCAGCATCGGTTGATCGACGACATGGTCGCGTCCGCGCTCAAGTGGAGCGGCAAGTTCGTCTGGGCCTGCAAGAATTACGACGGCGACGTTCAGTCGGATCTCGTCGCGCAGGGCTTTGGCTCACTGGGCCTGATGACCTCGATCTTGATGACCCCGGACGGCAAGACGGTCGAGGCGGAGGCCGCGCACGGCACCGTCACCCGCCA
>JACCSV010000197.1 GCA_013812805.1 Sphingomonas sp.
AAATCAACCGGTGAACCCCCGACTTGGACTTGAGCTCGAGCGCCTCGCGCATTTCGTCGAAGCTTGGGCTGACCCCGGTCCGGCCAAGCCGCTCCTGCACGAAAAGCAGCAATTCGCGCTGTTTGGATGTCAGCATACGGGCGATCCCTTAGAACGAATAGGGAACGTGTAGGAAACAAAGCACTTCGCGTCAAGCCTCAGCTGCCGCCTAGCAGCCGCTTTCTCGTTGCAGCGATCAAATCCTCGTTACGGCGGACGTTGAGGGCCTTGCGCGCCGCGCCCAGCAGCTGCTGCGCATATTCCTGGGACAGCGGCTCCTGAAACCCCTTCTGGACTTCGCTGATCAGCGCTGGCTGGCTGAGTGCGTTGCCAGGCACAATCCTGGTCACCTTGACCACGAAGAAACCGCGCCCATCGGTGTCCGCGCCGACCCGGCTCTTCCCTTGCCCCTGAGCGAAGATCATCCGCAGCGCTTCGGGCACCTTGTCGCCCATGTTCGACAAATCGATCCGGCGCGCCGTGACGCGCCGCACCGGGGGGAGCTCAGCTTTGACCTGCTGCAGTGCGGCCGGGAGCGGCGCCGCTCCGCCCGATTTGGAGGCGATCGACGTCGCTGCCGTCCTTGCGCGGTCGGTGGCCTGCTTGGTGATCCAGTCGGCGCGTACCTGATCGCGGATGCTTGCCAGCGGCGCCGCCGCTGCCGGAACGATCCGCGCCGGCGCGACCATCGCGAAGCTGTCTTCGGTCAGCTGCTCGATTACGGGCTCGTCGTTGGCCGCAAGCTCGAATCCGCTCCTGAGCGCCGGCTCGAGCTCGGCCGGGAACCGAAACTCGGAATTTTCCCGCGCCTTGCCGTCGGCGGTGACCAGGGGCGTAGAGCTCGCGGCTAGCCCCCCCGCTCTCGCCGCCTCCTCGAAGTTGCTTCCTCCGTCGAGCGCTTCCTGGACCTTCTCGACCAGGTCGGCGAGCGCATTTGTCCGCTTCTGCGCCGTCAACCCTGCGGCGATTTCACTGCGGGCCTGCTCGAGCGTCTTCCCGCCTTGCCGGCGGATCGAATCGATCTTGACCACGTGCCAGCCGAACTCGGACTGGATCGGCCCGACCACCGCTCCCTCGGCCGCTCCGAATGCAGCGGCTGCGACCTGCTCGCCGGTAAGCTCGGTGAACTCCTTGCGGGTCTGCGGCCCGATCGAAATATCTTCCGCCGAGAGTCCCGCTGGCCTTGCCGCTTCGACGAAGCTTTGCCCGCCTTTGGCGCGGGCGGCGATCTGGTTGGCGACATTGCGGTCCTGCACCAGTGCCTGGCTGATCACCCGGCTGTCGCTGGCGCCGAACTGGGCCTGGTTGGCACGATAGAATTGCGCGATTTCGGCGTCGCTGGCAGCGACGTTGGCAACCTGCTGCGGGCCGATCCGGGCGATCCGGATCGAGCGCTGCTCGGGCACCATGTAGCGACTGCGGTTGGCGACATAATATTGCTGCAACTGCGCGTCGGTCGGGTTGAGACCCGCCGTAAAGGCCGAGATCGGCACCAGTGCGACTTCGCCATCGCGTCGCTCGAGCAGCATCGAGGCATAGGGAAGCGCCATTCCAACCGGCACCCGCGTATTGTTCGCCGCGGGGGTCAGCAGCAACCGCTGGATGATCGAGCCTTCCAGGAGGTCGCGGACCTGGGCATCGGTCAGCCGCTCGCGGCTGAGGAACGATTCATAGGCTTGCTGACTAAACTGCCCGTTGAGGCCTTTGACGCCGGGAATATTTGCAATCTCGGCATCGACCAGCCGCTTCGAGACGACGAACCCGTGCTTGCGGGCGAAAGCCTGGAGCGTGCGCTGGTCGACCAGCCCCTGCAGCAGCGGTTCGAAATCGGCGGCGATCGTCGAATAATCCGCCATCGGGTTCTGTTGGCGCACCTGCGACAGGCGCTGCTGCATGGCCATGTCCATCTCGCGGTCGGTGACCTCGAGCGAGCCGACCTTGACCAGCGTCGAGCTGCCAAGCCCGCTTCCGCCCAGGGAGACGCCCGAAACGTCGGCGATCGCGAAGGACGCGACAATGGCCAGGCCGAACAATGCCAGGATGACCGTCCCGATCTTCGACTTGGTAGCGCGGCGGAATGACGTCAGCATCTTGGGCAAGTCTCACATGGGGGATTGCGCGTCGCTTTACGGGTGGCGGTGCCGCCCTTCAAGCGCGGCTCCGCTTTTCCGCGGCCGGCGATGGCGGTAGTGGCGCCGCAAAGGGGATATTCGAATGCAACGACGCAAGCTGGTTGTCGGCAACTGGAAGATGCACGGCGTCGCCGCGGACCTGGCGGAAGCATTGGCCATTGCCGAGGCGGCGAGCGCCTTTGAACAAGTCGACGTCGGGCTGTGCCTGCCGGCAACGCTGATCGAGCGGGCGGCGAGGGCGCTTCCGCGCCTTCATATCGGCAGCCAGGACCTGCATCACGCCGACAAGGGCGCCCATACCGGCTGCGTTTGCGCCGCGATGCTGCTCGACGCGGGCGCATCCATGGCCATCGTCGGCCACTCCGAGCGGCGCCAGGCGCAAAGCGAGAATGACGAAGAGGTGCGCGCCAAGGCTGAAGCCGGGCTCGGGGCCGCGCTGGCGGTGATCCTGTGCGTCGGCGAATCGCTCGACGTCCGCGAAGCCGGGGAGGCGGTGGCAACCGTGCAACGGCAGCTCGACGCCTCGCTCCCCCGCGACAATAGCGTTGGCAAGCTTTCCATTGCCTACGAGCCGATCTGGGCGATCGGCAGCGGCCGCACCGCCACTTGCGAGGACATCGGCGAAATGCACGTAGCCCTTCGCCAGCGCCTGGTCGCAGCCTTTGGCGACGCCGGCGAGGGTGTCCGGATCCTCTACGGCGGATCGGTCAAGGCCGCCAACGCCGCCGAAATATTCAGCGTCGATGACGTCGACGGAGCGCTGGTTGGCGGGGCAAGCCTCAAGGCCGCCGACTTCGTTCCGATCATCGAGGCCGCCGCCCGCGCCGGTTGAACGCTGCCGCCCCATCGCCTAGATCGCGAGCCGAAACATCTCTCGAAAGCCCGCACGCATGTTCACCTTCCTGCTCATCGTTCAAACCCTGGTCGCAACGGCGCTCGTCGCCACAATCCTGATGCAGCGCTCGGAAGGTGGCGGGCTCGGCGTAGGCGGAAGCTCGTCGGGGTTCATGACGGCGCGCGGTGCGGCCGATTTCCTCACCCGCTCGACCGCGGTGCTCGGCGCGATTTTCATCGTCTTGTCGATTGCGCTTGCTGCAATCGCCGGCGTTTCGCGCCAGCCGGCGGCAGTCGACACCTCGCTTGCCAATCAGGTCGCGCCGGTCGCCCCGGCCACCAATCAGGCGGTCCCGGTTCCCGGCCAGCCGGCGACCAATCAGGCGGCCCCGGCGCAGCAGCAGCCAGCGCCCCCGGTTCCCCTCGCGCAATAGGCTTCCCCAACTTTTTTAACGCTGGTGGCTTGCCCTTCCGGCCACTCGCCCCCTAAGCCTTTACTCCCATGGCGCGGTTCATTTTCGTCACCGGCGGCGTGGTCTCATCGCTTGGCAAGGGATTGCTCTCGGCATCGCTGGGGGCGCTGCTCCAGGCTCGCGGCTTTCGAGTCCGAATCCGAAAGTTCGATCCCTATTTGAACGTCGATCCGGGGACGATGTCGCCCTATCAGCATGGCGAGGTCTACGTCACCGACGATGGCGCGGAGAGCGACCTCGACCTTGGCCATTACGAGCGCTTTACCGGCGTTTCCGCGCGCCAGAGCGACAACATCACCACCGGCCGGATCTATCGCGACATCATCGCTCGCGAACGCCGCGGGGATTATCTCGGCGCGACGGTGCAGGTCATCCCCCACGTCACCAACGCGATCAAGGAATTCGCGCTTAACGATGTCGAGGGAATCGACTTCGTTATTTGCGAGATTGGTGGGACGGTCGGCGACATCGAAAGCCTGCCGTTCATCGAGGCGATCCGGCAGCTCAGGAACGATATCGGCCGCGACAAGACGGTAAGCGTCCACACGACATTGGTCCCATGGATCCAGGCGGCCGGCGAACTCAAGACCAAGCCGACCCAGCATTCGGTCCGCGAGCTGTCCAGCCTCGGGGTGCAACCCGAAGTGCTGCTGTGTCGCACCGACCGCGAGCTTCCGGAAAGCGACCGCGAGAAGATCGCCTTGTTCTGCAACGTGCCCAAGTCGGCGGTGATTCCGGCGCTCGACGCCCGCTCGATCTACGACGTGCCGCTGCAGTATCATGCCGCCGGCCTCGACGACGAAGTGTTGCGAGCCTTCGGCATGTCGGACGCGCCGCCGCCGGAGCTGTCGCGCTGGCACGACATCATGGACCGGCTCGATCATTATGAGGGCGAGGTGACGATCGGCGTCGTCGGCAAATATGTTGGCCTTCCCGACGCCTACAAGAGCCTCAACGAGGCGCTGATCCACGGCGGCCTCGCCAACCGCACCAAGGTCAACATCCGCTGGCTCGACGCCGAGCTGTTCGAGCATCAGGACCATCTCGCGGCCGAACTCGAGCCGCTGCACGCGATCCTCGTCCCCGGCGGATTCGGCGAGCGTGGCAGCGAGGGCAAGATCGCCAGCGTCCGCTTCGCTCGCGAGCGCCGGGTGCCGTTCTTCGGCATTTGCCTGGGCATGCAGATGGCCTGCATCGAAGGCGCGCGCGCGGTCGGAATCGAGGCGGCATCGAGCACCGAATTCGGACCGACCAGCGAACCGGTGATCGGCTTGATCACCGAGTGGATGAGCCCAGAAGGTCTCCAGGAACGCGCTATCGGCGGCGATCTCGGCGGCACCATGCGGCTCGGAGCCTACGAAGCGACGCTGGGCCACAATAGCCATGTCGCCGGCGTCTATGGCTCGACCACGATCAGCGAGCGCCACCGCCACCGTTTCGAGGTCAATACCCACTATCGCGACGCGCTGGAGAAAAGCGGCCTGGTGTTTTCGGGAATGTCGCCCGACGGCCGCCTGCCGGAGATCGTCGAGCGCCCCGACCACCCGTGGTTCATCGGCGTCCAGTTCCACCCTGAGTTGAAAAGCCGGCCGTTCGACCCGCACCCGCTGTTCGCCGGCTTCGTCGGCGCCGCGCTCGAGCAGTCACGGCTGGTCTAATCGGCAATCGAGATTACATCCCAGCAATGACCACGAGCATTTCCACCCGCCTCGCCGTCCTCGGCTCCGGCCCGGCCGGCTACACCGCGGCCATCTACGCCGCCCGCGCCGGCCTGTCGCCGATCGTCATCCAGGGCATTCAGCCGGGCGGGCAGCTGACCACCACCACCGATGTCGAAAATTACCCGGGCTTTCGCGACGTCATCCAGGGCCCGTGGCTGATGGAGGAAATGCAGGCCCAGGCCGAGCATGTCGGCACCAAGATGGTCTGGGACCATATCTCCAGCGTCGATTTCTCGCGGCGCCCGTTCGTGCTCAAGGGCGACGGCGGCACCGATTATCATGCCGACGCCGTGGTCATCGCCACCGGCGCCCAGGCCAAGTGGCTGGGGCTGCCGTCGGAAGAGCATATGAAGGGCAAGGGCGCCTCGGCGTGTGCGACCTGCGACGGCTTCTTCTATCGCGGCAAGAAAGTGGCGGTGATCGGCGGCGGCAACACCGCGGTCGAAGAAGCGCTCTACCTCACCAATCACAGCCACGACGTCACCCTGATCCACCGCCGCGATACTTTCCGTGCCGAGAAGATCCTCCAGGACCGGCTGTTCGCCAACGAGAAGATCAAGGTCGTCTGGGATAGCGAAGTCGTCGAGTTCGTCGGCGGCGGCGACCCCGAGGCTTTGGTCGGCCTCGACATTCGCAACAAGCGCAGCGGCGAGGTTAGCCGGATCGACGTCGACGGCGCCTTCGTCGCCATCGGCCACAAGCCCGCAACCGAACTGTTCGCCGATAGCCTGGAGCTTGACGAAGACGGCTACATAAAGGTCGAGATTGGAACCACCAACACCAGCGTGCCCGGGGTGTTCGCCTGCGGCGACGTGATGGACAAAATCTATCGCCAGGCCGTCACCGCCGCCGGCACCGGCTGCATGGCCGCCCTCGACGCGGAGAAGTTTCTCGCCGCAGAGGAATATCAGGCGATGGCTGCGGAGTAGTCGCGCCACCGATCGTGTCACCCCTATGTCCGCCATGAGCGACCGCGGGATCTCGCATCATCTTCTCTACACCAGCTCTCAAGCTTGCACGCGACCAACGCCGCGCGCGATACATCGCTATGGAGTTGAGCGTGCTCGCCATATCCGCGTGCGGTTGCCAATTGCCTGCTGGAAAGCGTCAACGTCGCCCACCCGATGATCCGCTGAGGCTGGCTCGGTAAGCTCGGAAACGTGTTTCTGGACGGACTCCACACCTCGATCGCCGTTTCGAGGATTGACCAGCGCCGCGCCGGCTGTTCCCAGCCGCCGCCGAGGATATCTCGAACGACATGCACCGTCGCCAGGCTGCGCAAAGTTCCGAACAGCACGTGTTTGGGCCGGTAGAGACTCGTCCATTGCTCGACGTCCGCGCAACGGTTGACCTTTTTGTCGCAGGATTGTTACATCCGAAAGCCAGCCTAACACCGGCAAACTCCCTGGAGGTCATATGAGCAACAGCATTCTCTCTTCCGAGAACGGCGCTCCCGTTCTCGGATCGGCGGTCAAGGCAGGTCTCATCGCCGGTGCGGTGTTCATGGCGTTGGAGATGATACTCGTCTGGCTGGCGATGGGAATGAACGCCTTCGCGCCGCCGCACATGATCGCCGCCATTGTTATGGGACCTGGCGTGCTTCCCGGGCCCGATGTAGTCCCCGGGTCCAGCGCCGGCGTGATCGCTGTCGGGATGCTGGTGCATTTCGTGCTGTCGGTCGCATTGGCCTTCATCTTCAAGATGATCGCCGAGGCGTTGAAGTTGAACGGCGTGATGCTGCTGGCCGGTGGGCTGGTTTTCGGGCTGCTGATATATGCGATAAATTTCTATGGGATGACGGCGATCTTCCCGTGGTTTGCAATGGCGCGGAACTGGGTAAGCATTCTGGCGCACGCGGCTTTCGGCTTGGTTCTCGCTTACGCGCTGATGCCGCGAGCGAGCGTGACCATCGTCGAAGATCGCGGCATGAGGTCGTAAGCCGTTCAACCGCCCGGCATTCTTTAAGGATAGATCGCCTCGACAAAGTGGAGCCCGTTGGGCGGGGCGTTGAAGCCCAGCGCCGAGCGGTCGCGGGCGTCGAGCGCGGTCTTGATGTCATCGGGCGCCCACTGGCCGCGCCCGACCAGCGCCAGGCAGCCGACCATCGAGCGCACCTGGTGGTGGAGGAAACTGCGCGCCGCGGCCTCGATCAGGATTTCGTCGCCTTTGCGGCGCACGTCCAGCCGGTCGAGAGTCTTCACCGGACTATCCGACTGGCAATGCGCCGAGCGGAAGGTGGTGAAGTCGTGCCGGCCGACGAGCATCGCCGCGCCTTGCGCCATCGCTTCGGCGTCGAGCGGACTGCCGACGTGCCACACCCGCCCGCGGTCGAGCGCCGGCGGCGCCCGGCGGTTGAGGATTCGGTAGAGATAGCGCCGGCCGACGCAGGAGAAGCGCGCGTGCCAATCGTCCGGCACTGGCTCCGCCCCCAGCACCGAGACCGGCTGCGGCCGAACCAGCGCGTTGAGCCCCTCGCGAAGCCGGTGCGCGGTCAGTTTCTTGGCGATGTCGACGTGAGCGCTCATCGCCAAGGCATGCACACCAGCATCAGTGCGCCCGGCGCCGTGGACCGTGACCTTCTCATCGGTCATTCGGTTCACCGCGTCCTCTACCGCCTGCTGCACCGATGGCCCATGGTCCTGGCGCTGCCAGCCCATGAACGGCCGCCCGTCATATTCGATCGTCAGCCGCCAGCGGGTCACGAAAGGATGGTGCCCTCCGGGATTGCAAAGCCGCGCAGCAACTCGCCTGCGGACATCGCCCCGCGGCCGGCGCGCTGCACGCTCAGGGGCTGAATGGCGGCTCTGCCACAAGCGATTGTCAGCTGATCATCGAGCACTTCGCCCGCCTTGCCGGACCGGTTGACGATTTCCGCTCCAAGCAGCTTGATGCGCTCGTTCGCCGCTTCGAACCAGGCGCTTGGCGAGGGTGCAAAAGCACGCACCTGCCGCTCGATCTCCTCGGCGCTTGCGCTCCAGTCGATGCGTGCCTCGGCTTTCGCGATCTTCGACGCGTAGGTGACGCCCTCCTCCGGCTGCGGCACTCCCGGCGACGGCCGGACAAGCCATTCGGTCAGGGCTCCCGCGCCGATCCGGGCGAGCTCGGCAGTGAGCTGGCCGGCGGTTTTCCGCTCGACCGACGTCTCGCGCGTCAGCAGCACCGGGCCGGTGTCGAGTCCTTCCTCCATCCGCATGATCGTCACTCCGGTGACCGCGTCCCCGGCCAGGATCGAGCGCTGGATCGGCGCGGCGCCCCGCCAGCGCGGGAGCAAGGAGGCGTGGACGTTGACGCAGCCCAGCTTCGGAGCCTCGAGGATCAACTTGGGCAGGATCAGTCCGTAGGCGGCGACCGCCGCGAGATCGGCGTCGAGCGCTGCAAAGCGCGCCTGCTCTTCGGCGCCCTTGAGCGACCGTGGGCAGCGCACCTCGATCCCAAGTAGCTCAGCGCGCTTATGCACCGCCGTCGGCTGCTCAGCCTTGCCGCGCCCGGCCGGCCGCGGCGGTTGCGTGTAAGCGCAAGCCACCTCGTGACCGGCCGCGACCAGCGCGTCGAGGCTCGGCACCGCGAAGTCCGGCGATCCCATGAAGACGATCCGCATGCGTCAGCGCTATGGCGCGGGACGCCCGAAATTCCTATCTCCGCCGCGTGGCAAGCCAGGAAATAGAAGCGCTCGCAAATGCCCTCGCGCGGCTGCCGGGGCTCGGCCCGCGCTCGGCGCGGCGCGCCGTCCTGCACCTGATGAAGAAGCGCGAAAATGCGCTCCAGCCCTTACTCGCCGCGCTTGCGAATGTCGCCGACAAGCTGTCGACCTGCACCACCTGCGGCAATGTCGACACCTCCGACCCTTGCGCGATTTGCCGCGACCCGCGGCGGGACGAGCGCTCGTTGTGCGTGGTCGAGGAAGTCTCGGACTTGTGGGCACTCGACCGCTCGCGCCTGTTTCCGGGCCGCTACCATGTGCTCGGCGGGCGTTTGTCGGCGCTGGAAGGGGTTCGGCCCGAGGATTTGACCATTGACCGCCTGGTCGGGCGAGTCTCCGAAGGCGGCATCGACGAAGTGGTGCTGGCGATGAACGCGACGCTCGAAGGCCAGACCACCGCCCATTACCTCGCCGAGCGGCTCGAGGGCTTCCCCGTCCGCTTGACCCAACTCGCCCACGGCCTGCCGGTCGGCGGCGAGCTCGATTATCTCGACGAGGGGACGCTTGCCCAGGCCCTGCGCGCAAGGCGGCCGGTTTCTTGACGAGCCTTGGAACCGCACCTAGCTCGCCGCCAATGTCGCTGCTTTCGATAATCGAGGTCCCCGACCCGCTGCTTCGCGCCCAGTCGGCGCCCGTCGAGCGTGTCGACGACGATCTGAAGCGGCTGATCGCGGAAATGTTCGAGACCATGTACCAGGCGCCCGGAATCGGGCTCGCCGCGATCCAGGTGGCGGTACCGCGGCGGTTGCTGCTCATTGACCTGCAGGACCCGGACCCGGTCCCTGAAGGCGAGGAAGAGGGGCCGCCGATCAAGCGCCCGTACGTCTTCATCAACCCGGAGATCGTGCATCGGTCCGATCAGCGGAAGTGCTACAATGAGGGCTGCCTGTCGATCCCCGAGCAATATGCCGAGATCGAGCGCCCCGACGTGGTCAAGGCGCGCTGGCTCGACGAGCAAGGCAATGAACGGCAAGGCGAGTTTGACGGACTGATGTCCGTCTGCCTGCAGCACGAGGTCGACCACCTCAACGGAATCCTCTTCATCGACCATTTGTCGCGCCTCAAGCGCGATATGATCGTCAAGAAGGTCGTGAAAGCCCGCAAGGACCGCGAAACGGCGGCGATCCTCTAGACGCTCAGGCTGGCGTAATGCTCGCCGCTGCTTTGCGGCAGTCTTCCGCGCATTCCCGGCAAATCTGCGCGCACAGCTTGCAGTGCTCGTGATCGTGCTGCTCGCATTCCGCGGCGCAGGCATCGCAGACTCGGGCACAGA
>JACCSV010000218.1 GCA_013812805.1 Sphingomonas sp.
TTCGGCGACGACACCGTGTACATGGAGAAATATCTCTCCAACCCGCGCCACATCGAGTTCCAGCTGTTCGGCGACGGCGAAGGCCACGCAATCCACTTGGGCGAGCGCGACTGCTCGCTCCAGCGCCGCCACCAGAAGGTGCTCGAGGAAGCCCCCTCCCCGGCCATCACCCCCGAGCAGCGCGAGCGCATGGGCGCGCTCGTCGCAAAGGCGATGAGCGACATGGCCTATCGCGGCGCCGGCACGATCGAGTTCCTCTACGAGGACGGCGAATTCTACTTCATCGAGATGAATACCCGGCTCCAGGTCGAGCATCCGGTGACCGAAATGATCAGCGACATCGACCTCGTCCGTGAGCAGATCCGGGTCGCCCAGGGCGAAGGCCTGTCCGTCACCCAGGACGAGCTCCAGCTCCACGGCCACGCGATCGAATGCCGCATCAACGCCGAGGACCCGCAGACCTTCGCCCCCTCCCCCGGAACGGTGAGGAATTATGTCGCTCCGGGCGGCATGCACGTGCGCGTCGATAGCGGGCTCTACACCGGCTATCGCGTGCCGCCCTATTACGACAGCATGATCGCCAAGCTGATCGTCTACGGCACCAGCCGCGAGCAATGCATCATGCGCCTGCGCCGGGCGCTCGAGGAATTCGTCGTCGAAGGGATGAAGACCACGATCCCGCTCCACCGGCAGATCGTGCGCGACGAGGATTTCTTGGCCGGCGATTATACCATCAAGTGGCTCGAGCAGTGGCTCGAGCGTTCGCGCGAGACCGCGGAATAGGGGCTACTTCCCGCGCTTCAAAGCGGGATGCGGGTGGAAAGTGCACGGCAGCACCCTCCCGCTTGCCTCGGCAGCAACCCGGCGCCAAGGCCGGCGCGTGAGCTACGACGTCGAGCGCATCCGCGCGAACTTTCCTGCCCTTCAGCGCAAGTTGAACGGGCAACCGATCATCTTCTTCGACAATCCCGCCGGCACGCAGGTTCCGCACTCGGTAATCGAGCGGATGAACGAGGCCATGGTCTTCAAGAACGCCAATCTCGGCGGGTCCTTCGCGACCTCGGTGGCTGCGCAGCAGCTGGTCGACGACGCGCATCGCGCTGGCGAGCTGTTCGTCAACGCGCCCCACGCCGGTGAAGTCTTCTTCGGCCAGAGCATGACGACGCTGACCTTCGGCCTGTCGCGGACCATCTGCGCCGATTTCCCACCGGGTGACGAAATCATCCTCACCCGGATGGACCATGACGCGAACATCGCGCCCTGGCTGATGGCCGCCGAAGACCGCGGGCTGGTCGTCCGCTGGCTCGACTTCTCCGAAGAGAGTTTCGAGTTCGATCTCGACGATCTTGGCCGCCTGGTCACCGACCGCACTCGCCTGATCGCGCTCAATTACGCGAGCAACGTCACCGGCACGATCAACGATGTCGCAGCAGCCGCGCGCATTGCCCGCGATTGCGGGGCGCAGCTGTTCGTCGACGCGGTGCAGTACGCGCCGCACGGCCTGATCGACGTCACCGCTCTGGGCTGCGACTATCTCGTCTGCTCAGCCTACAAGTTCTTCGGACCCCACTATGCCATGCTGTGGGGCCGCCGCGACCGGCTGCAGGCCTTGCGCGCGTACAAGGTCCGCGCCGTGCCGGACGAGCTTCCCGGCCGCTTCACCACCGGCACGACCAACCGCGAGCAGCTCGCCGGCGTGCACGCCGCGATCGACTATATCGCCGAGCTCGGAGCAGACTACGGCCGCCCTGCCGGATCCGACCGGCGTTCGCGGCTCGCCGCCGGCTTCGCGGCGATGAAGGCCCATGAGGACGGGCTCACGCGGCGCCTGATCGACGGCCTGCTCACGATTCCGGGCGTGCGAGTGCTCGGCATCACCGATCCGGTCGACTTCTCGCGGCGCGTGTCGACGGTCAGCTTCGTTGCCGACGGCATTCCCGCGCGACAGATCGCGTCGGCCTTGTCGAGCGATGGCATCCAGCTGTGGGACGGGCACAATTACGCGCTCGAGATCTATCGCAAGCTGGGCCTGCTCGAAGCCGGCGGCGGCCTGCGCATCGGGCCGGTTCATTACAATACGGCCGCAGAGGTCGACCGCACGCTCGAGCGGCTCGAGCAGGTGATCGGCGGCTGAGGCTGTCGGCAATGGGTCGAAAGCGGACATTCGACCAATTGCGACGTTGCAAACTTTGAACCGCCGTATGCGTTGGCATAATGGAACGACGCATGGCGAGCTATCGCGGAAATCAGAGGCAGGATCGGGCGAAGGCGCTCGCCGCCGTCGCTCTCGTGCACGCCGCGCTTGGGGCGATCATCCTCACCGGCCTCGACGTGCGGATCGTCGAACAAACCGTGGAGCGGCTGCAGACGTTCGACATCACGCCCGAAGCTCCGCCGCCGCCGATCCCTGAACCTCCGCCCCCGCCCAAACTCGAGGAAAGCAGCGCTCCCGAGGATGAAGCAGCGCCGGCCAACATCAAGTCGAGGCCCACTCCGGTGGTTGCTCCCAAGCCGCCGATCCCGCTCCCGATCCCGGTTCCGATCAACACATCGAACATCCGCGGACCCGAGGGCCTCGACCGCACCGCGGGGGCTTCGAACGTGCCCGGCCTGGCGACCGGCGCGGGCGGACGGGGCAGCGGCTTCGGGGGTGGCGGGATGGGCGGGAGCGGCGCCGGCAGCGGCTCGGGAATTGGCCGCGAGGCCCGCCTGCTGGGCGGCAATAGAGCGAGACTGAGCTCGAGCTTCCTGCGTTCGGTCGGCCTTCGTCGGGGCGCGGTGCCGCTGCATCTCAAGATTGGGGCCCGGGGGCACGTGACGGCCTGCCGCCCGCTAAGGTCGAGCGGCAGCTCTACGCTCGACGCCGAATTGTGCCGGATCATGACCAGCCACAGTCGTTGGTCTCCAGCTGCGGATCGTGCCGGACGACCGATCAGTATCGAGCTGACCTATACGGCGACGTTTAGCGAGTGACCGGGCAGCGAGTGACCGGGCAGCGAGTGATCGGGCTTAGCGGCTCGAAGCCAGCGCCCTGCCGCCGCGCAGCTGCGCGACGCGCGACGCATCGCGGCCGTAGATGTCGTCGAAGAACGTAAGCTGCGATCCGCTCGGAACCGCCGTCAGATAGGTGAGGTAGACCGGGATGGGCGTTGGCAGCCCCACGTTCTGCTCGGCGGCCGCGCCGGTGGGGTTGAGGTCCCTGCCCCACAGCCAGCGAGCGAGCCGCGGCGCATCCTCGAGGCGCACGCAGCCGCCGCTGAACAGCCGCGCGGCCTCGCTCAGAAGCTCCTTCTCGGGCGTGTCGTGCAGGTACACGCCCTCTTTGTTGGGGAACATGAACTTCATGCGCCCCATTGCATTTTCAGGCCCGGGGAGCTGGCGGACGCGGATCGGCGTGGTTCCGTCGGCGACGGCCTTCCAGTCGATGGTCGAGGGGTCGACGACCGTCGGGTCCTCGCCCCAGTCGGAGAGGACCTCGTACCCCTTCTCGCGCAGATAGCCGACGCCCTGCTTGACGACATTGGGCGCGATCCGCTCGGCCGTGAGGTCGGCGGGCACGTTCCAGTAGGGGTTGAGCGCCGCGTAGCGGATGAAGGCGGTCATCATCGGCGTTGCATATTTCGGCTTGCCAACAACGACGCGCATCGAGTCCACGA